>CAZQJF010000001.1:0-27180 GCA_964593735.1 uncultured Streptomycetaceae bacterium
CAACCCCTCTCCCGGAGGAGAGGGGAGCGTCGAGCGAGACCGGATTGTCATCCGGGTTCGTAATATTCAATAAGGACGCGACTTGCGGCGCGACGGCGGTGACGCGGAGCGCAACCGCCTGAACAACACCGGCGCTCGGCAGCGCAGGCGCCGGTAGTTGCTCTTGGCCCGGCAGATCCAAAGCGGATCGCCGGTCAACGACTCGACCAGGTTGCGAAACTTCATGGGCCCCCCTGTTTTTATGCTTGCGTGGCACCGCGCACGGTTTCACCTCGCAGTACGCGTGACCGCGGCTCACCCCATTAGCAATCCGCATGCCCATCGAGAGTAGTGATGGAAATCAGTAGATTAAGACGCGGGTGACAGTTGTCGCGACCGCGTTTGCGTTGCCGATCGGCGACGTATTTTTTGGACTGCTGTCCGTACCGCCACATAAAATCAGTGGCCTGGCATAGATGAGGATCTGCGCGCGTCGCGCCTGATCCAGAACTTCAGCAGTCTCAACAATTGCTTAGGAGTGCCATAGTTGAAGCGCCATTCGCACTCCTTGAGAAACAGGTGAAAGTGCTGCCGCGGCACACCGTTGTATCTTCTCAAATGCCGCTTGGCCTGGTTCCAGAAATTCTCGGTGCTGCTGATGTTCGCGCGGCCGCTGGTGAGGTGCGCTCGGCGCGGCACCCGTTGATGGCGCAAGTCGGAAACATCGAGCGCAAGGCGCGCATCCGGCGATTCGGCGTAGATGATCGAATCGGGACGAACCCTGGGCTTCTGCATCTGCGGGCCTGTGTGGCGCGGGTCCGCAACCATTACGGTGAGGACCTTGTCGCCGCGTCTGACCAGCGCGAACACCGGGATTGCAGGCGCGCCATCATCACGTGCAGCCAACTCGCTGGCGTCGTCGACGTCGATCTCGCCCGCGAGCGCGTTCTCGCTTTCCAGACGCTGCGCGATGATCTCGCGTACCTTGTGATAGAACAGCCTCGCCGTGTTGCGATTGACCTGGACCAGCTCGGCTGCAGTGCGCGCCGGCGTCCCGGCCACGAAATGCTCCAGCAAGCGCCGCGTCTGTTCGTCGGACAGCCTGGAGCGCCGCACTCTCATGCGTCACCCGGTGTGCGCATGCTGTCTATGCCAGGCCGGACGAAGAGGGCAGTGTCTCCAGTCAGCGACATTTTGTAGTGGTCTAACCGCAATCTGTCGTTGAAGCGGTGAAAGTTGTAGTCGCCCCACGGCTTTTTCCCCTTGCGCGGCATCGACTGGCAGGACCGATACCCTGATAAAGGTGAAGTTTGTCGCCGTGCAGAGACGTCCCTGAAAATTCGCGGCCGCAAACTGTGGTTGGCCCGTGACAGCCCCGCAGGGAGAGTCGATCGGCCGGGCGCTCGACGGGCGACCAATCGATCGCTGGCGTTCGCGCCACCTCTGGGGTGGCAGCGTTGGAGCGTATCGGCAGACGGGCATAGCGACTCACTGAATAAACGAAAGTGGACGCCAGCCTAACAATCCCAGTTGTGCATTTGATCGCGTCCTTACTAGTCGGAATGGACTGCAATGGACTGCAACGGCGGGGATAGCAGTAAGCGTTGTGCCAAAAGTCTGCTTTTCCACCAGGGATCAGCCGGCGGCTGGCAGGCAGTAGTCCGGTCGGCCCATATTCGATCGGCGCCCGCGGCCCCTCTGCTTCATCCAGCGCGCCTACCTTCGCATCACGCACCGCCGCCGGTCGAGCTTTCGGGAAACAGGTGGCCTGGTTTCAGCCGTTCAGGAGGCACCATGAAACTGCTGTTCAAGCTGTTGCTCATCGTGATCGCGTCTGTGGGAGCGACGGGCTATTACGCTCGCGCCCCGATAGGCGAATCAAATACACGCCCCCACGCGCGTGCGCCGCGCCTGGCGCAAGCGCCGGCGTTGACGCCCGCGTTGACACCCGCGCTGACACTGAGGGCGCTGCCAGCCCTGGAATCGCACACGCCCGTATATATCGCCAGTTTTCCGGCCGGAGCGGAAAACGGCCTGGTGTCCGGCCCTGCGGCCAGCCTCTTGCTCGGCGGCGACGCCACCATCGAGGCGATGGAGCCCGGCGCACTCATCCCGGCCGGACCGGGTGGCTTTCTACGGGCCGGCTCGATCGCGTCGAAGGACGAAACCATCCCCGGTATCCCGGCCACGGCGATGGCAGCCTTGCATTCCGTGCGCGTCCCGGCCGTGGCTGATGGATCCGCGGATCTCTCTGTCCCGGAGCACACGCCATCCGAACCTTCCGGCTGGACGTTGTTGCTGTCCAGTTTCCTGGTCGTCGGGTTCATCGCGCGGCGTAGATCGCGTCTGGTCACGGGCTGATCCGGACGGGCCGGCCGCCGGCTGGCAAATTGCCAGCCGGCGGATCGGTTCTCGCTGCTTTTCCGGTAGCGGCCATGTCCGAGTAGTCCGTTTGGACCACAGCGTGACATCAGCTAAGCACGAATGGCGGAGCTAATCTGCCCCCAATCCCTGCCGCGAGGCCGGTTGACCGCGATACAGAGACCTACCAGTACACACATAGAGAAAATACAGAGACCGCCGGACCTGACAACTGAATGGAGAACGCCATGGACCAGCAATTCTCAGCGCAACTGCTTCCGTCACTGACCACCGTCCGCGCGGCGCGATGGCTTGCCGTCTTGGTCGGGTTCTTGATTGCGCTATCCGCCGCACAAAGCCTGGCCCAATCCCGCGAGTCCCTGGGCGCCGGGGACACCCTGCGCATCACCGTCTTCCAGAACCCGGATCTCACGACCGAGGCGCGCATCTCCGAGCGCGGCACGGTCCTGTTTCCGCTGGTGGGCGAAATCAATCTCAACGGGCAGACGCCCACGGGGGCGGCGACCCGGATCGCGGACGCGCTGAAACAGGGAAACTTCATGAAGGATCCCCAGGTCAGCGTGGCGGTGCTGACGGTGCGCAGCCGGCAGGTCTCCGTGCTCGGCCACGTGGTTCGGCCCGGGCGCTACCCGCTCGACGAAGTCACCACGAGCATCACGGACCTTCTGGCGCTGGCCGGCGGCATCGCTCCCACGGGAGACGAGGTCGTCACCGCGGTGGTCACGCGCGAGGGCAAGGCCACGAAAGCGGAAATCGACGTGGCCGGGATGTACCGCAGCGGCGACATGAAGTCCAACTTTCAGGTGCAGGCGGGCGACACGATTTTCGTGCAGCGCGCGCCCGTCTTCTACATCTACGGCGAGGTCACCCGCTCGGGTTCCTACCGGCTCGAGCCCAACATGGCCGTGGTGCAGGCGCTCTCGCTGGGCGGCGGCCTGACCCCCCGCGGCACGGAACGCGGTCTCCTCATCCACCGGCGCGGAGCGGACGGGACGCTGCAGAAGATCGGCGCGCGCCTTTCTGATCCGGTGCGGGCCGATGACGTGATCTATGTCAGGGAAAGCCTGTTCTAGACGCCGCGCGCGAGAGCCTATCAGCGACTGACCCGGAGCACGACATGCATCTCCAACTTCTTCTTTCTACGCTGCGGGCACGCTTCGGCGTGTTCGCCCTGGTGGTGTGCGCCACCGTTCTTGCCGCCACCGTGGTGAGCCTCCTGCTGCCGAAAACCTACAAGGCGACGACCTCGCTGCTGGTCGACGCCAGGGACGCGCAGTCGCTGAGCGGCGCCGGCGCAGGGACCCCCCAGTTTTCCCATCCGCTGGAAAAAGTGACCTACATGCAAACCCAGATGGACATCATCGGCAGCGAGACGGTCGCGCGCAAGGTGGTGCAGGATCTGAGACTCGCGGAGAACCCGGCGGCGCAAGCGGAACACGCGAAGAGCGGCCGCGCCGGCTCGATCGAGGACAACCTTGCGAGGGACCTGCTCCTGGCGCTCAAGGTGGAGGGCTCGCAGAGCAGCATCATCCAGGTCACCTTTACGGCCGGAGACCCGCGCTTCGCGGCGGCTGTGGCGAACGCTTTTGCCAAGGCCTACGCCGACACGGCGCTGGAGATGCGAACGGCACCGACGCGGCAGGCGGCGGTCTGGTTCGACGAGCAGCTGAAGGCCCTGCGGGAGAACTTGCAGGAAGCGCAGAGCACGCTCGCGGAGTACCAGAGAAAGAAGGGGATCGTCGCAGCCGACGAGCGCCTCGACGTCGAGAGCGTCCGGCTGGGAGAGCTTTCGACGCAACTGGCGCGAGCGCAGGACACCACGCTCGGCTGGCAGGCACGCGGTCAGCAGGCGCGCGAGGCGCTTGCGCGGGGACAGTCGCCCGAGAGGCTTGCGGACGTGCAGGCGAATCCGCTCGTGCAGACCCTGAAGACCGACATCCTGCGCGGGGAAGCCAAGCTGAAGGAGCTCGCTTCGCAGTACGGGACCAACTACCCGACCTACCAGCGGCAGCTCTCCGAGAACCAGAGCCTGCGTGAAAAGCTCGACGGCGAGGTGGCGAAGATCGCGGCCGGCTTCGATAACTCGAGCCGCCAGAGCCGCCAGCAGGAAGCGGGGCTGGCCGGGGCGCTGGCGGCACAGCGCGATCGCCTGCTGCAACTCAGGGAATCCCGGAGCGAGCTGGTGGTGCTCACGCGCAACGCGGAATCCGCGCAGCGGACCTACGAAACCGCGCTGCAGCGCGCCGTCCTCAACAAAGTTGAAAGCAGCGCCCGCGGGTCGAACGTTGCGGTGCTCGGTCCCGCGGTCGAACCCCCCGCTCCGGCCCGTCCCAAGGTCGGTCTCAACGTGGCCCTGTCGGTGGTCGTGGGGATCATCCTGGGCCTCGGGACCGTCATGTTGATGGAGTTGCTCGACCGCCGGGTGCGCTCGCATAACGACCTGGTCACCGAACCGAACGTGCCGCTGCTCGCCGTGCTCAACAAGTGGGACCCGGCGGCCGGCCACCGACTCCCGGGCTGGTCGGGAAGCCAGCGCACATTGCCCAAACCAACCTGAGCCAACCTGAGCCAACCTGAGCCGAGCTGAGGATACCGAGATGAACGCACCCGAGAATGTCGTGATGCTGGAGGCTGCGGGACGCGCCGTTGCGCCGCGGCGCGATCGAGCGATCGGCAGCATACTGGTCGAAGAAGGCAAGCTGGATCCCGCCGGCGTCGAGCAGGTCATGGAACTGCAGCGGGACAAGGGTCTGAAGTTCGGGGAAGCCGCGATGCGCCTCGGGCTCATCACGGAACGCGACCTCAACTACGCCGTCGCGAAGCAATACGACCTCCCGCGCCTGCTGGCGGACAACGATGGCGCCACCTCCGAGCTGGTCGTGGCGCACGCTCCGTTCCACCCCCGCGCCGAGGAGATACGCTCGCTGCGGACTCAGTTGCTTATCCGCTGGTCGAACACCGGGATGGACCGCGGGGTGCTGGCGGTCGTGAGCCCGGGCAGCGGTGAAGGTCGCAGCTACGTCGCAGCCAACCTCGCGGTCGCCTTCGCGCAACTGGGCGAGCGCACTCTGCTGATAGACGCGGACCTGCGCCGGCCGCGCCAGCACCGGATCTTCGAGGTTTCGGACCGTATCGGCCTCTCGACGGTGCTCTCGGGACGGGCGGGCGCGGAGGCGGCGGTGCAGGTGTCGGAGTTCGGACGCCTTGCGCTGTTGCCTGCCGGCCCGCTGCCTCCCAATCCGCAGGAGCTGCTGTCGCGTCTTGCGCTCGCCGGTTTCCTGAAGGAAGCCCGCGCCGCGTTCGACGTCGTCCTCGTCGATACGCCGCCGGCGAAATTCTACGCGGATGCGCAGATCGTGGGTTTCCGGGCAGGCAGCGTAATGGTCGTCGCGCGCAAGGATCACACGCGCATCGCCGATACGAACAGCGTCATCCAGGAAATGGGCAACTCCGGCACCCGCGTGGTCGGCACGGTGTTCAACGCATATTGACCCACACGAGTTCAGGCCGGCGGCGGGCAGCATGGCGCCGCCGGCCTGGGGAAATGCGAGAGACGCAGGTCCCGCGGTCAGGCGCGATGGGCTCCCGGCCGGCCAGCCGAACGGTAATACGACCCTGGTATAGACGATGACCACGATCTCATCCAATGCGCCGCCAACCGCGGCAGGAACCTTCGCCCGGCTGCTTCGCGGATGGTCGAATCCGCGGGGCGGCCCGGCGGACGTGCGCGACCTGGCCTACGTGGCCGACCACAATCTCCGAGCCAACCTCGCCCTGCTCGCCGGGATCGCTCTGCTCGGCGTGCTCGGCGGCGCCGCGGTCGCCGTCACCGGATGGAACGCGCTCGTCCTCGTCATCTCGCTGATCGGCTGCGCGTTCATATTCCTCGACTTCAGAGTCGGCGTGGTGCTGCTCATGCTGTTGGTGCCGCTCTCGAGAAGCTACCTGTTCCCGCACGCGATGTTCGGCGTCACCGGCGCCAATCCGCTGAACCTGCTGGTCGCCGTAACACTGGGCTCGTACCTGCTCCAGGCGCTGACGGGGGGCGGCCTGCGCCGGTTCCTACCTGCTCCGTTGGTGTGGCTGTATCTCGCGCCCATCGTGATCGCCGGCTTCATCGGCTCGCGTCACGTCGGCGAGATCGCGCCCGCCTTCGAATTGACCACGGGGCTCAAGTTGTACTCGAGCGCGGCCGGATACCTGCAGGAGACCGTGTTGAAGCCGCTCATGATCGTGGTGTCTGCGGTCCTGATCGGGGCCGCGGTCGCAAGATCGCAGAAGCCGGAGAGGTTCCTCGTGCCGATGCTGGCGTCGGTCTGGGCGATGAGTTTGATGGTCATCGTGTTCGTGGCGCTTTCGGGCGTCGGGTTGAGCACGCTCGCGAGCAGTACCCAGCGCGAGTTCCTCTCCGCGCTGGGGCTGCACGCCAACGATCTCGGCCGCCTCTACACGGTCGCCTACGCGCTGCTGCTCTTTACCTGGGCCGGATCGAAGGAACGGGGCTTGAGAATCATGCTGCTCGCTTCGATGGGCGTGGTGGTGGTGGCATTGATGCTGACGTTCTCACGCAGCGCGTTCCTGGGGTTCATCTTTGTGAATCTGCTGTTCCTCCTCTGGCGCTTCAATGCGAAGACCTTCTTCCTGTTCGTGGCGCTCATTGCCGTGGGTGCGTTGCTGGTGCCGGGGGCGGTCTACGAGCGGCTGTCGTACGGAATGGGCGAGGGAGCGGATGCGATCTCCGCCGGGCGCGTCGAAGGGCTCTGGCTGCCCCTCCTTCCCGAAATCTTGAAGAGCCCGATCTGGGGCAGCGGCCTCGGCTCGATACTCTGGTCCGAAGCGATGCGGCAAGGCGGAGGAAACACCGTCTTGCTGGTCACCCACCCGCACAGCGCGTACCTGGAGGCAGCGCTCGACATGGGCATCCTCGGCCTGATCCTGCTTTGCGCCTACTTCGCACACGTCTGGCGGGGCTTTCGCGCGCTGATCGCGACTCCGGGATTGAGTCCCACCCTGCGCGGCTTCTACCAGGGAGCGATTGCCGGGTTGCTGGTGGGCGTGTTGATCACCGGCCTCGCGGACGGCAGCCTGACGCCGCGGCCGGAGCACGCCTTCCTGTGGTTCGCCATCGGCATGATGTACGGCCAGACTTCCCGGAAGCAGGCAGCCTGATGACTGCTGCACGCATGTTCGGCTCCCACCGGTCGGCACGGGTCCCGTGACCAACAACACAACTGAGGCAACCGACGCCGGGGTCGTACCGCCCAACGTACAGCGACGGTTGGGCCAGCGCGCGCTGTCGCTGGGGGCCGCGAACGCCTTCGACTACGCCATCCAGTTCCTCCTGCCCGTGGTGCTGGTGCGCTGCCTCGATGCCGAAGCCTTCGGGCAGTACCGTCTGCTGTGGCTGGTGGTGGGGACGGTCATGGCGTTCCTGCCGCTGGCGATGGAAGCGAGCCTGTATTACTACCTGCCCCGGTCGGATGCTACGGGTAAACGGCTCTACATCAACCAGACGCTGGTATTTTTTGCGGCCGCCGGCCTGGTCGCCGCGTGGGCGGTCAGCGCCTGGAACCCCTGGTTGCCGGCGAAGCTGCAGGGGTTCTCGGACCCCGAGATCATCGTGCCCGCGTTCATGGCGCTATGGGTGGTGTCCTCGGTGCTCGATCTGCTGCCCACCATCGAGGAGCGGGTGGTCTGGCAGGCGAAGGCGACGGTCGGACTGGCGCTGGTGCGCGCCGTTGCAATGTCCCTGGTTGCCTGGCTCACGGGGGAACTCACGCCCGTGCTGCTGACGCTGCTCGCGTTCGTGTTGTTCAAGTCCGCGCTGCTGTTGCGCTACGTCGCGGTCCATCACGGCTTGCGCGGACCGGTGCTGCGCCGTAAAACGTTCGCGGAGCAGATGACCTTCGTGGCCCCGTTCTGGGTGGGCGGCGTGCTCTACGGATTGCGGACGCAGGCGGACCAGTGGGTGGCGGCGACGCTGTTTTCCCTGGGCATGTTCGCGTCGTTCTCGATCGCCGCGGTACTCGGCCCGCTGGTGAACCTGTGCCGGGTGTCGGTCAACAACGCCTTCCTGCCGAGCATGAGCCGGCTGCAGGCCGCGGGCAGCATAACCGGCATGCTCGAGCTGAACAGCCGCGCCAACGTGATGGTCGGAGCGCTCGTCTTCCCGCTGCTCGCCTTCACGTTCGTGTTTGCCGAGGAGATCGTCACGATCGTCTATACCGACGCCTACGTCGCCGCGGCGCCGGTCATGCGCCTGTATATCGTCGGCTTCGCAGCGCTGGTGGTCGAGCTCGCCAGCATTACGTTGCTCCTGCGCCAGGGCCCGTTCATGTTATGGGTAAACCTCGCTGCGCTGGTCGTGTCCTTCGCCATGAACTGGTATGGGGCGCAGTACTTCGGCCTGCCGGGAGCGGCGGCAGGCACCGTGTTCGCGATCTGCGGCGATCGCGTGATCACCCTGTGGCGCATCTCGCGCCTCACCGGTGTTGCGATACGTTCGTTGCAGGACTGGCGCACGCTCGGCGTGCTGGCGGTCATGTCCGCGCTGGCCGCGGCGCTGGCGTGGGGCATAGTGGGCAGCTATCTCGCCGCGAGCGGGCCGGTCACCCGCGTAGCCGCAGGCGGGCTGGTGATCGCGGTCGCCTACGTTGCGCTGCGCGCGTGCGCGGGCATGGACCGGGAGCTGCTGCGCGAGCTCCGCAATTACCGGCAGGGCATGGGAGCGAAGTCGTGATGCGGCTGCTTTTCGTCACCACTTCGTTGATCTACGGCGGCGCCGAGCGCCACGCGGTCACCCTCATGAATCGCATGACGGAGCGCGGACACGAGACGCACGCCGTCCACGTCAAGGACGTGAAACCCGACCAGGCCGATCGCATCCGGCTGGGTGTAGCCGGAACCCTGCGCTGTCTCAATGCGGCGCGCTATTTCGACCGGCGCGCGGTGGCCGATTTCGCCGACCACCTGACGCGTATCCGCCCCTCGGTGATCGTCGCGGCGAATCCCTATGCGCTCATGTACGCCTGGCTGGCGCTGCGCCTTGCCCGCACCGGCACGCGCACGGCGCTCGTCGTGACCTATCACTCGACCCGGCTCCTGAACGTCAAGGAACGCCTGCAGATGATGCTCTATCGCCTGTTCTTCTGGACGGCGGATTTCTCGGTCTTCGTCTGCGAAAAGCAGCGGCGCTACTGGCGCCGCCGCGGGGTATTTTCGCGCCGCAGCGAAGTGATCTATAACGGCGTGGATACGGACGAGTACTGCGACACGACGGGCCCCGAGAAACGCGCCGCCCTGCGCAGCGCGCTCGGTTTTGCCGAAACGGACTACGTAATCGGCATTTCGGCCTGGTTGCGCCCGGAGAAGAACCACCTGCAGCTGGTGGATGCCGTTGCGGCGCTGCGCAAGAAGGGCATTCCGGCCCGGGCGCTGATGATCGGCGAGGGCGAGATGCGCCAGGCGATCGAGGCGCGCGCGCGCGCGCTCGAGGTCGAAAACCACGTCGTGATCACGGGACACCAGGAAGACGTCCGCCCTTGCATCGCCGCGTCGGACGCCATGGTGCTGTGCAGTTTCACCGAAGCGTTCTCGCTGGCGGCGATCGAGGCCATGGCGCTGTGCAAGCCGGTGGTCCATTCCGACGTCGGCGGCGCCGCCGAGATGATCCGCTGCGCGCGGGAGGGATTTCTCTTTCCCGTGGGTGACACCGGCGCGCTCGTCGACCGGCTTGCCGCGCTTGCCGATCGCGGGCTGGCGGCCCGTCTGGGCGCCCAGGCACGCGTGGCCGTCGAAACGCGTTTTTCGGAGCGCACGATGGTCGACCGCTACGAAAGCCTGCTGCTGGAGCTTTCCGGACGTACCAGCCCGTCACCCGCCGCCGTTTAGCCGTCAATTGTGACGGCGCCGCTCTGCCATGGTCCATTTGGACCATGCCTCCCGCAATTCCCCTACACAGTGAGTTCCGACAATGGCCTAACGCCGGAATCGAAGGTCGAACGATGCTTGAAAATGCGCCATCCCCGGAACCTGTCAGCGTAGCGACCCCGTCGCGGGGAGAGCCTGGCGAGCGCACGTTCCTGCCTTCGGAAACACCGGCGAGCGATGGCAGACTTCGAGTCGGCGTGTTCGCCGATTCGCCGCTGCAGCCGCGCTGGATCGTCGAGGCGTTGGCCAGGGTGGCGGACTCCGATTTCGCGCTTGTCGTGGCGGTCGCTGAGAGGCGTTCGACGCCACCGGCGCTGCCCTGGCTGTGGCGCGTGTACAGCCGCCTCGACCACCGCGTTTTCGGCTCGGCGCCGGATCCGTCGGAGGGCGTGGCGCTGAAGGACCGCGTGGCGCACCTCCAGTTCATGTCCCTGCCGGAACACGACGCGGCGGACACGGTCATCGCGGCGTGGCGCGCGCGGATCATGGCCCTGGATCTCGATGTCGCGTTTGCGGCGGGCAACGTGGCCGATTCCCTGCTGGACGGCGTAGCGAAGTACGGCGTGTGGCGCTACTGCTTCGGTGAAGAGTGCGCATCGCTCGAAGTGGCGGCAGGCTTTCGCGAAGCGGCCGGCGGCGCCCCGGTGACGGCGTCGGCGCTGAGGGTCTGCCGCGGCGGCGAGACCGACGACCGGCTCGTTTACCGCTCCTGGTCGCGCACGTATCCGCTCTCGGTGGCCCGGAACCGCAGCAACTTCCTGCACAAGTCTGCGCAGTTCGCGGGCAGGGCGCTGCGGCAGCTGCATCGCTCGCCCAGCGAGTGGCTGCAGCAGTGGGAGTCCCTGCCGCGCGCCCCCGCGAGCCCGGCCCCCGGGATGCCCGGCACCGGCGAGACCGTGCGCGCCGTGGCGCAGCTTGCCGGGAGGCAGGCGCAGCGCGGGCTCCAGAAGCTGCTCTACGTGGATCAGTGGTTTCTCGCCTACCGGTTCGGGCCGCAGGAGCGCTGGCAGGGCGACCTGCGGGACTACACGTGTCTCGTGCCTCCCACGGATCGCATCTGGGCCGATCCGTTCCCGATCGAGCGCAACGGCAGACACTTCATTTTCTTCGAAGAGGTGATACTCGCGTCGGGCAAGGGTCACATTGCCGTCGTGGAGGTCGATCGCAAGGGGGTGTGTTCCCCGCCGGTGCGCGTGCTGGAGCGCGATTACCACCTCTCGTATCCCAGTCTCATCGAGCACGAAGGGCAGCTCTTCATGGTTCCCGAGACCGGCGACAACCGGACCGTCGAGCTTTACCGCTGCATCGAATTTCCCGGCCGCTGGCGCCTGGAAAAAGTGCTGCTGCGCGACGCCTGGTTCACGGATGCGACCCTGCACCGCGACGGCGACAAGTGGTGGATGTTCGTCAACATCGGCCTGGAAGGGGCCGAGGCCCACGACGAGCTGCACCTTTATTTCGCCGACGATCTCATGGGTGAGTGGCGGCCTCATCGCGGCAATCCGGTCAAGTCCGACGCCCGGTGCGCTCGCCCGGCGGGCCGGCCCTATCTGCGCGACGGGGTGCTCTACCGCCCGGCCCAGATCTGCGCGCCGCTCTACGGCAGCGGTATTTCGATCAACCGGGTGCTTCATGTGTCGCCGCAGGCTTATGTCGAGCGGGAGGAAGAGCGCATCCTGCCGCCGGGTCCCGCTGATCAGGGACTGCTGGGAATACACACCGTCAATCGCGCCGGCGACCTGAGCGTGGTGGACGTTTTCATGCGCCGCAGGCGGCTGGGAGCGCGCGGCCCGCGCGCCATCAGCCTAGCAGCCTGTCGGACTCGATGCTCCGACCGGCTGCTAAATGCAAAACCGCCCGCAGACTTGCAACAGTGCGGGGGTGAAAGGACCTGTTTTTGCGATTACTAAGGACACAAGCGGGGCCGAATTCACGTATTTCGAATCAGATTGCGCTGTTTTCCTGCGGGCGGTTTTGCCTAAGGAGTGTGTCGGGACCAAGTCCGACACACTCCTGGGCGATGCCGATCCGGGTCTTGCCGCGCAGGTAGCGTGAACCGGTGAGCCGGAAGACATGCGCGGGAACCCAAAAAGGAGCGAACGACGATGAGTAACTATGAAGAGGTGCAGGAGCAATTGCGCGGCCGGTCCCGCACCTGGGTGGTGACCGGCGCCGCGGGATTCATCGGCTCCCACCTGGTGGAAACCCTGCTCGGGCTCGATCAGCGGGTGATCGCGCTGGACAATTTTTCCACCGGCAAACGGGGCAACCTGCTGCACATGAAAGAGGCAGTGACCGAAGCCCAGTGGCGGAATTTTCGTTTCATCGAGGGCGACATCCGTTCGGTGGATGTTTGCCGCCGGGTTTGCCGCCGGGCGGATTTCGTGCTGCACCACGCGGCGCTCGGCAGCGTGCCGCAATCCATCGAGCAGCCGATCGGCGCGCATGAAAACAATATCACGGGGTTTCTCAACATGCTGGTGGCTGCGCGCGACGCCGGCGTAACGCGGTTCGTTTACGCGAGCTCCAGTGCGACCTACGGCGACCATCCCGGCCTGCCGCAGGTCGAGTCCGAAATCGGCCGGCCGTTGTCGCCGTACGGGCTTACCAAATTCGTGAACGAGCTTTACGCGGAGATCTTCGCGAGCTGCTACGGGTTCGACTCGATCGGGCTGCGGTATTTCAACGTGTTCGGCCCGCGCCAGGACCCGGCCGGCGCCTACGCTGCGGTGATCCCGAAGTGGGCCGCCGCCATGATCGGCAACGAGCCCGTGTTCATCAACGGCGACGGCGAAACGGTGCGCGACTTCTGCTATGTCGGCAACGTGGTTCAGGCGAATTTGCTGGCGGCCGTGGCCGAGAATCCCGCCGCCGTAAACCAGGTCTACAACATCGCCCTGGGCGGCAGGACGACTCTCAACGAGCTCTTCGAGATGATTCGCTCGCTGCTCGAGCCGCGCTGTCCCTGGCTGCGCGACGCGCGCCCGGTCTATCGCGATTTTCGCACCGGCGATGTGCGCCTCTCGCAGGCCGAAATCGGCAAGGCGCGGCGGCTGCTCGGCTACGAACCGGCATGGCGGGTGAGCGACGGGCTGGCGCGCGCGATCGACTGGTACGCGGCAAAGACGCCGGTGCAGCGTTCTCACAACTCCGGGGCGCGGGAGTCGTGGCGGGGAATGAACGGCGCCTTGAGAAGTTATACCTGAAGGCTGAAGCATGTCCTCATTCAAATCCGTCTCTCTGCGCGCGGCAGCGGTTCCCGGCGCCGCGGCGAACCCTGCGGTAACCCCCGCGGCGGCCGGCCGCCGCGGGGGTTACCGCAGGGTTCGCCGCGGCGCCGGGAACCGCTGCCGCGCGCAGAGAGACGGATTTGAATGAGGACATGCTTCAGCCTTCAGGTATAACTTCTCAAGGCGCCGTTCATTCCCCGCCACGACTCCCGCGCCCCGGAGTTGTGAGAACGCTGCACCGGCGTCTTTGCCGCGTACCAGTCGATCGCGCGCGCCAGCCCGTCGCTCACCCGCCATGCCGGTTCGTAGCCGAGCAGCCGCCGCGCCTTGCCGATTTCGGCCTGCGAGAGGCGCACATCGCCGGTGCGAAAATCGCGATAGACCGGGCGCGCGTCGCGCAGCCAGGGACAGCGCGGCTCGAGCAGCGAGCGAATCATCTCGAAGAGCTCGTTGAGAGTCGTCCTGCCGCCCAGGGCGATGTTGTAGACCTGGTTTACGGCGGCGGGATTCTCGGCCACGGCCGCCAGCAAATTCGCCTGAACCACGTTGCCGACATAGCAGAAGTCGCGCACCGTTTCGCCGTCGCCGTTGATGAACACGGGCTCGTTGCCGATCATGGCGGCGGCCCACTTCGGGATCACCGCAGCGTAGGCGCCGGCCGGGTCCTGGCGCGGGCCGAACACGTTGAAATACCGCAGCCCGATCGAGTCGAACCCGTAGCAGCTCGCGAAGATCTCCGCGTAAAGCTCGTTCACGAATTTGGTAAGCCCGTACGGCGACAACGGCCGGCCGATTTCGGACTCGACCTGCGGCAGGCCGGGATGGTCGCCGTAGGTCGCACTGGAGCTCGCGTAAACGAACCGCGTTACGCCGGCGTCGCGCGCAGCCACCAGCATGTTGAGAAACCCCGTGATATTGTTTTCATGCGCGCCGATCGGCTGCTCGATGGATTGCGGCACGCTGCCGAGCGCCGCGTGGTGCAGCACGAAATCCGCCCGGCGGCAAACCCGGCGGCAAACATCCACCGAACGGATGTCGCCCTCGATGAAACGAAAATTCCGCCACTGGGCTTCGGTCACTGCCTCTTTCATGTGCAGCAGGTTGCCCCGTTTGCCGGTGGAAAAATTGTCCAGCGCGATCACCCGCTGATCGAGCCCGAGCAGGGTTTCCACCAGGTGGGAGCCGATGAATCCCGCGGCGCCGGTCACCACCCAGGTGCGGGACCGGCCGCGCAATTGCTCCTGCACCTCTTCATAGTTACTCATCGTCGTTCGCTCCTTTTTGGGTTCCCGCGCATGTCTTCCGGCTCACCGGTTCACGCTACCTGCGCGGCAAGACCCGGATCGGCATCGCCCAGGAGTGTGTCGGACTTGGTCCCGACACACTCCTTAGGCAAAACCGCCCGCAGGAAAACAGCGCAATCTGATTCGAAATACGTGAATTCGGCCCCGCTTGTGTCCTTAGTAATCGCAAAAACAGGTCCTTTCACCCCCGCACTGTTGCAAGTCTGCGGGCGGTTTTGCATTTAGCAGCCGGTCGGAGCATCGAGTCCGACAGGCTGCTAGGCTGATGGCGCGCGGGCCGCGCGCTCCCAGCCGCCTGCGGCGCATGAAAACGTCCACCACGCTCAGGTCGCCGGCGCGATTGACGGTGTGTATTCCCAGCAGTCCCTGATCAGCGGGACCCGGCGGCAGGATGCGCTCTTCCTCCCGCTCGACATAAGCCTGCGGCGACACATGAAGCACCCGGTTGATCGAAATACCGCTGCCGTAGAGCGGCGCGCAGATCTGGGCCGGGCGGTAGAGCACCCCGTCGCGCAGATAGGGCCGGCCCGCCGGGCGAGCGCACCGGGCGTCGGACTTGACCGGATTGCCGCGATGAGGCCGCCACTCACCCATGAGATCGTCGGCGAAATAAAGGTGCAGCTCGTCGTGGGCCTCGGCCCCTTCCAGGCCGATGTTGACGAACATCCACCACTTGTCGCCGTCGCGGTGCAGGGTCGCATCCGTGAACCAGGCGTCGCGCAGCAGCACTTTTTCCAGGCGCCAGCGGCCGGGAAATTCGATGCAGCGGTAAAGCTCGACGGTCCGGTTGTCGCCGGTCTCGGGAACCATGAAGAGCTGCCCTTCGTGCTCGATGAGACTGGGATACGAGAGGTGGTAATCGCGCTCCAGCACGCGCACCGGCGGGGAACACACCCCCTTGCGATCGACCTCCACGACGGCAATGTGACCCTTGCCCGACGCGAGTATCACCTCTTCGAAGAAAATGAAGTGTCTGCCGTTGCGCTCGATCGGGAACGGATCGGCCCAGATGCGATCCGTGGGAGGCACGAGACACGTGTAGTCCCGCAGGTCGCCCTGCCAGCGCTCCTGCGGCCCGAACCGGTAGGCGAGAAACCACTGATCCACGTAGAGCAGCTTCTGGAGCCCGCGCTGCGCCTGCCTCCCGGCAAGCTGCGCCACGGCGCGCACGGTCTCGCCGGTGCCGGGCATCCCGGGGGCCGGGCTCGCGGGGGCGCGCGGCAGGGACTCCCACTGCTGCAGCCACTCGCTGGGCGAGCGATGCAGCTGCCGCAGCGCCCTGCCCGCGAACTGCGCAGACTTGTGCAGGAAGTTGCTGCGGTTCCGGGCCACCGAGAGCGGATACGTGCGCGACCAGGAGCGGTAAACGAGCCGGTCGTCGGTCTCGCCGCCGCGGCAGACCCTCAGCGCCGACGCCGTCACCGGGGCGCCGCCGGCCGCTTCGCGAAAGCCTGCCGCCACTTCGAGCGATGCGCACTCTTCACCGAAGCAGTAGCGCCACACGCCGTACTTCGCTACGCCGTCCAGCAGGGAATCGGCCACGTTGCCCGCCGCAAACGCGACATCGAGATCCAGGGCCATGATCCGCGCGCGCCACGCCGCGATGACCGTGTCCGCCGCGTCGTGTTCCGGCAGGGACATGAACTGGAGGTGCGCCACGCGGTCCTTCAGCGCCACGCCCTCCGACGGATCCGGCGCCGAGCCGAAAACGCGGTGGTCGAGGCGGCTGTACACGCGCCACAGCCAGGGCAGCGCCGGTGGCGTCGAACGCCTCTCAGCGACCGCCACGACAAGCGCGAAATCGGAGTCCGCCACCCTGGCCAACGCCTCGACGATCCAGCGCGGCTGCAGCGGCGAATCGGCGAACACGCCGACTCGAAGTCTGCCATCGCTCGCCGGTGTTTCCGAAGGCAGGAACGTGCGCTCGCCAGGCTCTCCCCGCGACGGGGTCGCTACGCTGACAGGTTCCGGGGATGGCGCATTTTCAAGCATCGTTCGACCTTCGATTCCGGCGTTAGGCCATTGTCGGAACTCACTGTGTAGGGGAATTGCGGGAGGCATGGTCCAAATGGACCATGGCAGAGCGGCGCCGTCACAATTGACGGCTAAACGGCGGCGGGTGACGGGCTGGTACGTCCGGAAAGCTCCAGCAGCAGGCTTTCGTAGCGGTCGACCATCGTGCGCTCCGAAAAACGCGTTTCGACGGCCACGCGTGCCTGGGCGCCCAGACGGGCCGCCAGCCCGCGATCGGCAAGCGCGGCAAGCCGGTCGACGAGCGCGCCGGTGTCACCCACGGGAAAGAGAAATCCCTCCCGCGCGCAGCGGATCATCTCGGCGGCGCCGCCGACGTCGGAATGGACCACCGGCTTGCACAGCGCCATGGCCTCGATCGCCGCCAGCGAGAACGCTTCGGTGAAACTGCACAGCACCATGGCGTCCGACGCGGCGATGCAAGGGCGGACGTCTTCCTGGTGTCCCGTGATCACGACGTGGTTTTCGACCTCGAGCGCGCGCGCGCGCGCCTCGATCGCCTGGCGCATCTCGCCCTCGCCGATCATCAGCGCCCGGGCCGGAATGCCCTTCTTGCGCAGCGCCGCAACGGCATCCACCAGCTGCAGGTGGTTCTTCTCCGGGCGCAACCAGGCCGAAATGCCGATTACGTAGTCCGTTTCGGCAAAACCGAGCGCGCTGCGCAGGGCGGCGCGTTTCTCGGGGCCCGTCGTGTCGCAGTACTCGTCCGTATCCACGCCGTTATAGATCACTTCGCTGCGGCGCGAAAATACCCCGCGGCGGCGCCAGTAGCGCCGCTGCTTTTCGCAGACGAAGACCGAGAAATCCGCCGTCCAGAAGAACAGGCGATAGAGCATCATCTGCAGGCGTTCCTTGACGTTCAGGAGCCGGGTCGAGTGATAGGTCACGACGAGCGCCGTGCGCGTGCCGGTGCGGGCAAGGCGCAGCGCCAGCCAGGCGTACATGAGCGCATAGGGATTCGCCGCGACGATCACCGAGGGGCGGATACGCGTCAGGTGGTCGGCGAAATCGGCCACCGCGCGCCGGTCGAAATAGCGCGCCGCATTGAGACAGCGCAGGGTTCCGGCTACACCCAGCCGGATGCGATCGGCCTGGTCGGGTTTCACGTCCTTGACGTGGACGGCGTGCGTCTCGTGTCCGCGCTCCGTCATGCGATTCATGAGGGTGACCGCGTGGCGCTCGGCGCCGCCGTAGATCAACGAAGTGGTGACGAAAAGCAGCCGCATCACGACTTCGCTCCCATGCCCTGCCGGTAATTGCGGAGCTCGCGCAGCAGCTCCCGGTCCATGCCCGCGCACGCGCGCAGCGCAACGTAGGCGACCGCGATCACCAGCCCGCCTGCGGCTACGCGGGTGACCGGCCCGCTCGCGGCGAGATAGCTGCCCACTATGCCCCACGCCAGCGCCGCGGCCAGCGCGGACATGACCGCCAGCACGCCGAGCGTGCGCCAGTCCTGCAACGAACGTATCGCAACACCGGTGAGGCGCGAGATGCGCCACAGGGTGATCACGCGATCGCCGCAGATCGCGAACACGGTGCCTGCCGCCGCTCCCGGCAGGCCGAAGTACTGCGCCCCATACCAGTTCATGGCGAAGGACACGACCAGCGCAGCGAGGTTTACCCATAACATGAACGGGCCCTGGCGCAGGAGCAACGTAATGCTGGCGAGCTCGACCACCAGCGCTGCGAAGCCGACGATATACAGGCGCATGACCGGCGCCGCGGCGACGTAGGCGTCGGTATAGACGATCGTGACGATCTCCTCGGCAAACACGAACGTGAAGGCGAGCAGCGGGAAGACGAGCGCTCCGACCATCACGTTGGCGCGGCTGTTCAGCTCGAGCATGCCGGTTATGCTGCCCGCGGCCTGCAGCCGGCTCATGCTCGGCAGGAAGGCGTTGTTGACCGACACCCGGCACAGGTTCACCAGCGGGCCGAGTACCGCGGCGATCGAGAACGACGCGAACATGCCCAGGGAAAACAGCGTCGCCGCCACCCACTGGTCCGCCTGCGTCCGCAATCCGTAGAGCACGCCGCCCACCCAGAACGGGGCCACGAAGGTCATCTGCTCCGCGAACGTTTTACGGCGCAGCACCGGTCCGCGCAAGCCGTGATGGACCGCGACGTAGCGCAACAGCAGCGCGGACTTGAACAACACGAACGCGAGCAGCGTCAGCAGCACGGGCGTGAGTTCCCCCGTGAGCCAGGCAACCAGGGACATTGCAACGGCGCGCACCAGCGCCAGTCCGACCGTCGCCTTCGCCTGCCAGACCACCCGCTCCTCGATGGTGGGCAGCAGATCGAGCACCGAGGACACCACCCATAGCGCCATGAACGCGGGCACGATGATCTCGGGGTCCGAGAACCCCTGCAGCTTCGCCGGCAACCAGGGGTTCCAGGCGCTGACCGCCCACGCGGCGACCAGGCCGGCGGCCGCAAAAAATACCAGCGTCTGGTTGATGTAGAGCCGTTTACCCGTAGCATCCGACCGGGGCAGGTAGTAATACAGGCTCGCTTCCATCGCCAGCGGCAGGAACGCCATGACCGTCCCCACCACCAGCCACAGCAGACGGTACTGCCCGAAGGCTTCGGCATCGAGGCAGCGCACCAGCACCACGGGCAGGAGGAACTGGATGGCGTAGTCGAAGGCGTTCGCGGCCCCCAGCGACAGCGCGCGCTGGCCCAACCGTCGCTGTACGTTGGGCGGTACGACCCCGGCGTCGGTTGCCTCAGTTGTGTTGTTGGTCACGGGACCCGTGCCGACCGGTGGGAGCCGAACATGCGTGCAGCAGTCATCAGGCTGCCTGCTTCCGGGAAGTCTGGCCGTACATCATGCCGATGGCGAACCACAGGAAGGCGTGCTCCGGCCGCGGCGTCAGGCTGCCGTCCGCGAGGCCGGTGATCAACACGCCCACCAGCAACCCGGCAATCGCTCCCTGGTAGAAGCCGCGCAGGGTGGGACTCAATCCCGGAGTCGCGATCAGCGCGCGAAAGCCCCGCCAGACGTGTGCGAAGTAGGCGCAAAGCAGGATCAGGCCGAGGATGCCCATGTCGAGCGCTGCCTCCAGGTACGCGCTGTGCGGGTGGGTGACCAGCAAGACGGTGTTTCCTCCGCCTTGCCGCATCGCTTCGGACCAGAGTATCGAGCCGAGGCCGCTGCCCCAGATCGGGCTCTTCAAGATTTCGGGAAGGAGGGGCAGCCAGAGCCCTTCGACGCGCCCGGCGGAGATCGCATCCGCTCCCTCGCCCATTCCGTACGACAGCCGCTCGTAGACCGCCCCCGGCACCAGCAACGCACCCACGGCAATGAGCGCCACGAACAGGAAGAAGGTCTTCGCATTGAAGCGCCAGAGGAGGAACAGCAGATTCACAAAGATGAACCCCAGGAACGCGCTGCGTGAGAACGTCAGCATCAATGCCACCACCACCACGCCCATCGAAGCGAGCAGCATGATTCTCAAGCCCCGTTCCTTCGATCCGGCCCAGGTAAAGAGCAGCAGCGCGTAGGCGACCGTGTAGAGGCGGCCGAGATCGTTGGCGTGCAGCCCCAGCGCGGAGAGGAACTCGCGCTGGGTACTGCTCGCGAGCGTGCTCAACCCGACGCCCGAAAGCGCCACGAACACGATGACCATCAAACTCATCGCCCAGACCGACGCCAGCATCGGCACGAGGAACCTCTCCGGCTTCTGCGATCTTGCGACCGCGGCCCCGATCAGGACCGCAGACACCACGATCATGAGCGGCTTCAACACGGTCTCCTGCAGGTATCCGGCCGCGCTCGAGTACAACTTGAGCCCCGTGGTCAATTCGAAGGCGGGCGCGATCTCGCCGACGTGACGCGAGCCGATGAAGCCGGCGATCACGATGGGCGCGAGATACAGCCACACCAACGGAGCAGGTAGGAACCGGCGCAGGCCGCCCCCCGTCAGCGCCTGGAGCAGGTACGAGCCCAGTGTTACGGCGACCAGCAGGTTCAGCGGATTGGCGCCGGTGACGCCGAACATCGCGTGCGGGAACAGGTAGCTTCTCGAGAGCGGCACCAACAGCATGAGCAGCACCACGCCGACTCTGAAGTCGAGGAATATGAACGCGCAGCCGATCAGCGAGATGACGAGGACGAGCGCGTTCCATCCGGTGACGGCGACCGCGGCGCCGCCGAGCACGCCGAGCAGAGCGATCCCGGCGAGCAGGGCGAGGTTGGCTCGGAGATTGTGGTCGGCCACGTAGGCCAGGTCGCGCACGTCCGCCGGGCCGCCCCGCGGATTCGACCATCCGCGAAGCAGCCGGGCGAAGGTTCCTGCCGCGGTTGGCGGCGCATTGGATGAGATCGTGGTCATCGTCTATACCAGGGTCGTATTACCGTTCGGCTGGCCGGCCGGGAGCCCATCGCGCCTGACCGCGGGACCTGCGTCTCTCGCATTTCCCCAGGCCGGCGGCGCCATGCTGCCCGCCGCCGGCCTGAACTCGTGTGGGTCAATATGCGTTGAACACCGTGCCGACCACGCGGGTGCCGGAGTTGCCCATTTCCTGGATGACGCTGTTCGTATCGGCGATGCGCGTGTGATCCTTGCGCGCGACGACCATTACGCTGCCTGCCCGGAAACCCACGATCTGCGCATCCGCGTAGAATTTCGCCGGCGGCGTATCGACGAGGACGACGTCGAACGCGGCGCGGGCTTCCTTCAGGAAACCGGCGAGCGCAAGACGCGACAGCAGCTCCTGCGGATTGGGAGGCAGCGGGCCGGCAGGCAACAGCGCAAGGCGTCCGAACTCCGACACCTGCACCGCCGCCTCCGCGCCCGCCCGTCCCGAGAGCACCGTCGAGAGGCCGATACGGTCCGAAACCTCGAAGATCCGGTGCTGGCGCGGCCGGCGCAGGTCCGCGTCTATCAGCAGAGTGCGCTCGCCCAGTTGCGCGAAGGCGACCGCGAGGTTGGCTGCGACGTAGCTGCGACCTTCACCGCTGCCCGGGCTCACGACCGCCAGCACCCCGCGGTCCATCCCGGTGTTCGACCAGCGGATAAGCAACTGAGTCCGCAGCGAGCGTATCTCCTCGGCGCGGGGGTGGAACGGAGCGTGCGCCACGACCAGCTCGGAGGTGGCGCCATCGTTGTCCGCCAGCAGGCGCGGGAGGTCGTATTGCTTCGCGACGGCGTAGTTGAGGTCGCGTTCCGTGATGAGCCCGAGGCGCATCGCGGCTTCCCCGAACTTCAGACCCTTGTCCCGCTGCAGTTCCATGACCTGCTCGACGCCGGCGGGATCCAGCTTGCCTTCTTCGACCAGTATGCTGCCGATCGCTCGATCGCGCCGCGGCGCAACGGCGCGTCCCGCAGCCTCCAGCATCACGACATTCTCGGGTGCGTTCATCTCGGTATCCTCAGCTCGGCTCAGGTTGGCTCAGGTTGGCTCAGGTTGGTTTGGGCAATGTGCGCTGGCTTCCCGACCAGCCCGGGAGTCGGTGGCCGGCCGCCGGGTCCCACTTGTTGAGCACGGCGAGCAGCGGCACGTTCGGTTCGGTGACCAGGTCGTTATGCGAGCGCACCCGGCGGTCGAGCAACTCCATCAACATGACGGTCCCGAGGCCCAGGATGATCCCCACGACCACCGACAGGGCCACGTTGAGACCGACCTTGGGACGGGCCGGAGCGGGGGGTTCGACCGCGGGACCGAGCACCGCAACGTTCGACCCGCGGGCGCTGCTTTCAACTTTGTTGAGGACGGCGCGCTGCAGCGCGGTTTCGTAGGTCCGCTGCGCGGATTCCGCGTTGCGCGTGAGCACCACCAGCTCGCTCCGGGATTCCCTGAGTTGCAGCAGGCGATCGCGCTGTGCCGCCAGCGCCCCGGCCAGCCCCGCTTCCTGCTGGCGGCTCTGGCGGCTCGAGTTATCGAAGCCGGCCGCGATCTTCGCCACCTCGCCGTCGAGCTTTTCACGCAGGCTCTGGTTCTCGGAGAGCTGCCGCTGGTAGGTCGGGTAGTTGGTCCCGTACTGCGAAGCGAGCTCCTTCAGCTTGGCTTCCCCGCGCAGGATGTCGGTCTTCAGGGTCTGCACGAGCGGATTCGCCTGCACGTCCGCAAGCCTCTCGGGCGACTGTCCCCGCGCAAGCGCCTCGCGCGCCTGCTGACCGCGTGCCTGCCAGCCGAGCGTGGTGTCCTGCGCTCGCGCCAGTTGCGTCGAAAGCTCTCCCAGCCGGACGCTCTCGACGTCGAGGCGCTCGTCGGCTGCGACGATCCCCTTCTTTCTCTGGTACTCCGCGAGCGTGCTCTGCGCTTCCTGCAAGTTCTCCCGCAGGGCCTTCAGCTGCTCGTCGAACCAGACCGCCGCCTGCCGCGTCGGTGCCGTTCGCATCTCCAGCGCCGTGTCGGCGTAGGCCTTGGCAAAAGCGTTCGCCACAGCCGCCGCGAAGCGCGGGTCTCCGGCCGTAAAGGTGACCTGGATGATGCTGCTCTGCGAGCCCTCCACCTTGAGCGCCAGGAGCAGGTCCCTCGCAAGGTTGTCCTCGATCGAGCCGGCGCGGCCGCTCTTCGCGTGTTCCGCTTGCGCCGCCGGGTTCTCCGCGAGTCTCAGATCCTGCACCACCTTGCGCGCGACCGTCTCGCTGCCGATGATGTCCATCTGGGTTTGCATGTAGGTCACTTTTTCCAGCGGATGGGAAAACTGGGGGGTCCCTGCGCCGGCGCCGCTCAGCGACTGCGCGTCCCTGGCGTCGACCAGCAGCGAGGTCGTCGCCTTGTAGGTTTTCGGCAGCAGGAGGCTCACCACGGTGGCGGCAAGAACGGTGGCGCACACCACCAGGGCGAACACGCCGAAGCGTGCCCGCAGCGTAGAAAGAAGAAGTTGGAGATGCATGTCGTGCTCCGGGTCAGTCGCTGATAGGCTCTCGCGCGCGGCGTCTAGAACAGGCTTTCCCTGACATAGATCACGTCATCGGCCCGCACCGGATCAGAAAGGCGCGCGCCGATCTTCTGCAGCGTCCCGTCCGCTCCGCGCCGGTGGATGAGGAGACCGCGTTCCGTGCCGCGGGGGGTCAGGCCGCCGCCCAGCGAGAGCGCCTGCACCACGGCCATGTTGGGCTCGAGCCGGTAGGAACCCGAGCGGGTGACCTCGCCGTAGATGTAGAAGACGGGCGCGCGCTGCACGAAAATCGTGTCGCCCGCCTGCACCTGAAAGTTGGACTTCATGTCGCCGCTGCGGTACATCCCGGCCACGTCGATTTCCGCTTTCGTGGCCTTGCCCTCGCGCGTGACCACCGCGGTGACGACCTCGTCTCCCGTGGGAGCGATGCCGCCGGCCAGCGCCAGAAGGTCCGTGATGCTCGTGGTGACTTCGTCGAGCGGGTAGCGCCCGGGCCGAACCACGTGGCCGAGCACGGAGACCTGCCGGCTGCGCACCGTCAGCACCGCCACGCTGACCTGGGGATCCTTCATGAAGTTTCCCTGTTTCAGCGCGTCCGCGATCCGGGTCGCCGCCCCCGTGGGCGTCTGCCCGTTGAGATTGATTTCGCCCACCAGCGGAAACAGGACCGTGCCGCGCTCGGAGATGCGCGCCTCGGTCGTGAGATCCGGGTTCTGGAAGACGGTGATGCGCAGGGTGTCCCCGGCGCCCAGGGACTCGCGGGATTGGGCCAGGCTTTGTGCGGCGGATAGCGCAATCAAGAACCCGACCAAGACGGCAAGCCATCGCGCCGCGCGGACGGTGGTCAGTGACGGAAGCAGTTGCGCTGAGAATTGCTGGTCCATGGCGTTCTCCATTCAGTTGTCAGGTCCGGCGGTCTCTGTATTTTCTCTATGTGTGTACTGGTAGGTCTCTGTATCGCGGTCAACCGGCCTCGCGGCAGGGATTGGGGGCAGATTAGCTCCGCCATTCGTGCTTAGCTGATGTCACGCTGTGGTCCAAACGGACTACTCGGACATGGCCGCTACCGGAAAAGCAGCGAGAACCGATCCGCCGGCTGGCAATTTGCCAGCCGGCGGCCGGCCCGTCCGGATCAGCCCGTGACCAGACGCGATCTACGCCGCGCGATGAACCCGACGACCAGGAAACTGGACAGCAACAACGTCCAGCCGGAAGGTTCGGATGGCGTGTGCTCCGGGACAGAGAGATCCGCGGATCCATCAGCCACGGCCGGGACGCGCACGGAATGCAAGGCTGCCATCGCCGTGGCCGGGATACCGGGGATGGTTTCGTCCTTCGACGCGATCGAGCCGGCCCGTAGAAAGCCACCCGGTCCGGCCGGGATGAGTGCGCCGGGCTCCATCGCCTCGATGGTGGCGTCGCCGCCGAGCAAGAGGCTGGCCGCAGGGCCGGACACCAGGCCGTTTTCCGCTCCGGCCGGAAAACTGGCGATATATACGGGCGTGTGCGATTCCAGGGCTGGCAGCGCCCTCAGTGTCAGCGCGGGTGTCAACGCGGGCGTCAACGCCGGCGCTTGCGCCAGGCGCGGCGCACGCGCGTGGGGGCGTGTATTTGATTCGCCTATCGGGGCGCGAGCGTAATAGCCCGTCGCTCCCACAGACGCGATCACGATGAGCAACAGCTTGAACAGCAGTTTCATGGTGCCTCCTGAACGGCTGAAACCAGGCCACCTGTTTCCCGAAAGCTCGACCGGCGGCGGTGCGTGATGCGAAGGTAGGCGCGCTGGATGAAGCAGAGGGGCCGCGGGCGCCGATCGAATATGGGCCGACCGGACTACTGCCTGCCAGCCGCCGGCTGATCCCTGGTGGAAAAGCAGACTTTTGGCACAACGCTTACTGCTATCCCCGCCGTTGCAGTCCATTGCAGTCCATTCCGACTAGTAAGGACGCGATCAAATGCACAACTGGGATTGTTAGGCTGGCGTCCACTTTCGTTTATTCAGTGAGTCGCTATGCCCGTCTGCCGATACGCTCCAACGCTGCCACCCCAGAGGTGGCGCGAACGCCAGCGATCGATTGGTCGCCCGTCGAGCGCCCGGCCGATCGACTCTCCCTGCGGGGCTGTCACGGGCCAACCACAGTTTGCGGCCGCGAATTTTCAGGGACGTCTCTGCACGGCGACAAACTTCACCTTTATCAGGGTATCGGTCCTGCCAGTCGATGCCGCGCAAGGGGAAAAAGCCGTGGGGCGACTACAACTTTCACCGCTTCAACGACAGATTGCGGTTAGACCACTACAAAATGTCGCTGACTGGAGACACTGCCCTCTTCGTCCGGCCTGGCATAGACAGCATGCGCACACCGGGTGACGCATGAGAGTGCGGCGCTCCAGGCTGTCCGACGAACAGACGCGGCGCTTGCTGGAGCATTTCGTGGCCGGGACGCCGGCGCGCACTGCAGCCGAGCTGGTCCAGGTCAATCGCAACACGGCGAGGCTGTTCTATCACAAGGTACGCGAGATCATCGCGCAGCGTCTGGAAAGCGAGAACGCGCTCGCGGGCGAGATCGACGTCGACGACGCCAGCGAGTTGGCTGCACGTGATGATGGCGCGCCTGCAATCCCGGTGTTCGCGCTGGTCAGACGCGGCGACAAGGTCCTCACCGTAATGGTTGCGGACCCGCGCCACACAGGCCCGCAGATGCAGAAGCCCAGGGTTCGTCCCGATTCGATCATCTACGCCGAATCGCCGGATGCGCGCCTTGCGCTCGATGTTTCCGACTTGCGCCATCAACGGGTGCCGCGCCGAGCGCACCTCACCAGCGGCCGCGCGAACATCAGCAGCACCGAGAATTTCTGGAACCAGGCCAAGCGGCATTTGAGAAGATACAACGGTGTGCCGCGGCAGCACTTTCACCTGTTTCTCAAGGAGTGCGAATGGCGCTTCAACTATGGCACTCCTAAGCAATTGTTGAGACTGCTGAAGTTCTGGATCAGGCGCGACGCGCGCAGATCCTCATCTATGCCAGGCCACTGATTTTATGTGGCGGTACGGACAGCAGTCCAAAAAATACGTCGCCGATCGGCAACGCAAACGCGGTCGCGACAACTGTCACCCGCGTCTTAATCTACTGATTTCCATCACTACTCTCGATGGGCATGCGGATTGCTAATGGGGTGAGCCGCGGTCACGCGTACTGCGAGGTGAAACCGTGCGCGGTGCCACGCAAGCATAAAAACAGGGGGGCCCATGAAGTTTCGCAACCTGGTCGAGTCGTTGACCGGCGATCCGCTTTGGATCTGCCGGGCCAAGAGCAACTACCGGCGCCTGCGCTGCCGAGCGCCGGTGTTGTTCAGGCGGTTGCGCTCCGCGTCACCGCCGTCGCGCCGCAAGTCGCGTCCTTATTGAATATTACGAACCCGGATGACAATCCGGTCTCGCTCGACGCTCCCCTCTCCTCCGGGAGAGGGGTTG
>CAZQJF010000002.1:0-25312 GCA_964593735.1 uncultured Streptomycetaceae bacterium
TCGATCACCTCGAGGCCCTTGTTCATCATCGTGGCGGAGTCGACCGAGATCTTGCGGCCCATCACCCAGTTGGGGTGGGCACAGGCCTCCTCGGGGGTAACGTCGTCGAGCTGGCGCAGCGGGAGAGAGCGAAACGGTCCGCCGGAGGCGGTCAGCACTATGCGCCGGACTCCGGCCGCGCCGGGATTTCGCGCGTAATCGCGGGGCAGCGCCTGAAATACGGCGTTGTGCTCGCTGTCTATCGGCAACAGCGTTGCGCCGCCCGCCTGCACCGCATTCATGAAGACCGCTCCGGCGGTGACCAGCGCTTCCTTGTTGGCGAGGAGAATTTTTTTTCCCGCCCGGGCGGCTGCCAGCGCCGGACGCAGACCCGCGATACCGACGATCGCGGCCATCACTATATCCACGTCGGCGAGGCTGGCCGCGTCTTCCATCGCCTCGATCCCGCAGCGCACCTCGCATGCCAGCCCGCTCGCTTTCACGCGCTCCGCGAGTTCCTCGGCGGCGCGGACTTCCAGCATGACTGCGATGCGCGGCTGGAACTTCCGGATTTGCTGGAACAGCGCCTCGGTCTGGTGACGCGCGCTCAGCGCCGCGACCTCGAACTTGTCCGGATGGCGTGCCACCACGTCGAGGGTGCTGACGCCGACGCTTCCGGTCGAGCCCAGTATGGTGATGCGCCGTCTGGCCTTCATGATATTCGCGCGCCGCGTCGCCCTATCCCAGAAACCTCGTCACCAGCGCGGCGAGCGGCATGCTGGCCGTCAGCCCGTCGATGCGATCGAGTATGCCGCCGTGTCCGGGCAGCAGCGTGCCGCTGTCCTTCACGCCGGCCTGCCGCTTCATCCACGATTCGAAGAGATCGCCGATGATGCTCGTTCCCGTCATGCCGGCAAATACCAGTACACCGCCCCACCCGATCGCCCATGCATGCGCGGACGTGTAATTGACCAGCACCACATAATACACCGCCACTGCCGCGACAGCGCCCGCCACGCCCTCCCAGGTTTTCCCCGGGCTGATCCGCGGCGCCAGCTTGTGCTTGCCCCACGACCGTCCCACCAGAAAAGCCGCCGTGTCCGCCAGCCAGACGATCCCCAGCAGCTGCAGCAGCTGGACCGGATCGAGCTGGAGCCGGGCAACGGCCAGCCATGCCGGCAGCAGCACGACCAGGCCCGCCGCTCCGGCCCAGAGCGCACTGCCGACCTGCCAGCGCCGGGCGAGCCAGGCCGGTGCCAGGAATACCCAGAAGACGCAGGCAACCGCGTACAGCACGAGTTCGATCTCGGTTCGCGGCGCGATGACGCTGCCCGCCTCGGCTGCCAGATAGATCGCCATCGCCGAGACCAGGAACACGCTGCAGAATGCCGTCCGCGCGGCACGTCCGCCTCCCGTCAAGGCGCTCCACTCCCACGCTGCGCGCAGAAATACCAGCAGAAGCGCGGCCGCCCACCACCTGTTCGGGAGCAGAAACATCGCCGCGATGCAGACGGCGAGAAGTATCGCCGCGGTGAAGAAACGCGTAGCGAGCATCAGCCGGCGGCAGCGACTGCCAGCATCAATCGGCGCCGCCCGGGCCTTCGAGGCGCAGCTCCGCCACATCGGGTTCGAGCGGCAACTGCTCGCTGGTGCGCCCGAAACGCCGCTCGCGCTGCTGGTAGGACACGATCGCCCGATCGAGACAGGCGGCGTTGAAATCGGGCCACAGCGTGTCGGTGAAGTAGAGTTCGGTATAGGCGAGCTGCCACAGCACGAAATTGCTGATGCGCTGCTCGCCGCCGGTCCTGATGAAAAGATCCGGCTCCGGGGCGTAGCCGAGCGATAGATAAGGCGCGAGATCGCGCTCCCCGAAGGTGGATGCCAGCTCCGGGCGTTCCCGCAACATCCGCCGGACAGCCTGCATGACGTCCCACCGTCCCCCGTAGTTGGCGGCGACGGTCAGCGTGAGACTCCGGTTCGAGGCGGTCAGCGCCTCGGCTTCCCGGATCAATCGCCCGAGTTTTGGATCGAAAGGCGCGAGGTCGCCGATCACTTTGAAGCGGACCCCGTTTTCGTGGAGCTTGCCCACCTCCTGTTCGAGCGCACCGGCGAAGAGCTGCATCAGGAAGGATACTTCCTCGGGGGGACGGCGCCAGTTCTCGCTCGAGAAAGCAAACAGCGTCAGGTACTCCACGCCGCGCTCAGCGCACGCGCGCACAGTCGTACGCACCGACTCCGCGCCGCGCCTGTGCCCGGCCACCCGCGGCAGGAAGCGCTGTTTCGCCCAGCGGCCGTTGCCATCCATGATGATGGCGATGTGCCGCGGTACGCGGCGCGCTTCGGGGATCTGGATGGTGGAGCTGGAAAACGAGGGCACGGGCTGGTTCAGAGTATGGGACGCTAGACTGCCATCAAATCGGTTTCTTTTTGCTGCAGCATCCGGTCTATGTCCGCGATGTGCCGATCGGTGAGTTTCTGGACCTCTTCCTGCGCGCGGCGCTCCTCGTCTTCCGAGACTTTCTTCTGCTTCAGCAGTTCTTTCAGGTTGTGGATGGCGTCACGTCGCACGTTGCGCACGGCGACGCGCGCGGTCTCGCCCTCGTTGCGTACCACCTTCGTGAGATCCTTGCGCCGTTCTTCGGTCAACGCAGGCATCGGCACCCGCACGGTTTCGCCTGTTGTGGCGGGATTGAGCCCCAGGTCGGAATCCCGTATGGCCTTCTCGATCGCGCTCGCCATCTTCTTCTCCCATGGCGTCACGCCTATGGTGCGCGCATCGACCAGCGTCACATTCGACACTTGGGACAGAGGAGTCGGGGTTCCGTAGTAGTCGACCACGATATGATCGAGCAAACCGGTGTGAGCGCGGCCGGTGCGGATCTTGGCGAGATCGGCCTTGAGCGTCTCCACCGTTTTCTTCATCTTCTGCTCTGCGGTTTTCTTGACATCGGCGATCATGTCCACCTCCTGCGCTTGCGGGTGTCGGGCGGTCAATTATGCAGGAAAGTTCCCTCGTCCTCGCCCAGCACCACGCGTTTCAGGGCGCCCGGCTTGAATATACTGAACACGTTGATCGGCAGCTTCTGATCACGGCACAGGGTAAGCGCGGTCGCGTCCATTACCTTGAGATTCTTGATGATGGCCTCATCGAATGTGAGCCGCGTATAGCGTGTCGCCTTCGAATTCTTATGCGGGTCGTCGGAATACACGCCGTCGACTTTTGTGGCCTTGAGGACCAGGTCGACGTTCATCTCCATGCCGCGCAATCCGGCCGCAGTGTCGGTGGTGAAAAACGGGTTGCCGGTTCCAGCCGCGAAGATGACAACCTTGCCCTCTTCCAGGTAACGCATCGCCTTGCCCCGGATGTAGGGTTCGACAACCTGCTCGATGTTGAGGGCGGACTGCACTCGCGCCACGAGATTCACGCGCCGCATCGCATCCTGCAGCGCGAGCGCGTTCATCACGGTCGCGAGCATGCCCATGTAATCCGCGGTGGCGCGGTCCATATGGGATGCGGCAGGCGTTACGCCTCTAAAGATGTTCCCACCGCCGATCACGACCGCGACTTCCACGCCCAGGTTGACCACTTCCGCGATCTCGCCGACGATGCGATCGATGGTCTCGCGATTGATTCCGTAAGCATCCTCACCGAGCAGCGCTTCGCCGCTCAATTTGAGCAGGATGCGCTTGTAGGCAGGGGCTTGCGCCATCTTGTTTCCGGTCTTGGCGTCAAGAGCGGGTCCGTTCGCCGGGCGGGGCAGCGTCGCGGTCATGACGCCTGAGTCACTTGAGACATTACTTCGGACACGAAGTCACCTCTTTTTTTCTCGATCCCCTCGCCCACGACGTACAGCGCGAAACCATTGACGCTCGCGCCCTTCGACTTGAGCAGTTCCCCGACGCTCTGCTTGTCGTTCTTCACGAACGGCTGCCCAAGGAGGGCGAGTTCCCTGATCGATTTCTGCACCGCGCCTTCAACCATTTTTTCCATGATGTTGGCGGGCTTACCCGATTCCGCCGCTTTGGCGGCGGCAATATTGCGCTCTCTGTCGATGATGGCGACTGGTATGTCGGAGGGCGACAGGGCGACGGGCTTGGCCGCTGCGATCTGCATCGCGATATCCTTCGCAAGCGTCTCGTCGCCGCCCGCGACGTCTACGATCACGCCTATCTTGGCGCCGGGGTGGATGTAAGAAGCGACTTTGCCCTTCGCGGCCAGGCGCGCGAAACGCCGGATGGTCATGTTCTCGCTGATCTTGCCCACGAGCGCGCGGCGCATTTCCTCCACCGTTCCACCATTGCCCCGCAGACCGGAGAGTGCCTCAACGTCTGCAGGAGCATGCTGCACGACCAGTTCTGCAATCGCCCGGGCAAATGCCAGGAACTCGTCGTTCTTTGCCACGAAGTCGGTTTCGCAGTTCACTTCCACCAGGGCACCGATCTTGCCGTCCGGCGAGATGCTCACGGCCACCACGCCCTCGGCCGTCACCCGGGACGCGGCCTTGCTCGCCCTGTTGCCGAGCTTGATCCGCAGGATCTCCTCGGCCTTTTCCAGATTGCCCCCCGCTTCGCTCAGAGCCTTCTTGCACTCCATCATCGGCGCGTCTGTCTTTTCGCGCAATTCCTTCACCATGCCCGCGCTGATTTCCGCCATTGCTGCTCCATTTAGCTAAGAGGCCGTATCAAAATGATCGATACGGCCCCTGATACAGGGAAGATGAGGGGAGAGCGGTAGCGAGGGGCCATCCCCTCATCTCCTTATCATGTTTAAAAAAAGGGGGCTGGCGCCCCCACGATCCGTTAAGTAACCTCTGAAAAACCTCCTCGTCGCAACGTGCCGAGGAGGTTTTTCAGCTGAGATTGGGGATTCAAAGGGGCGTATGGCCCCTTTTTCAGAGCTTCCTTAACAGGATGCCGTCTCACGCATCCGCGCCTTCCTCGACCTCTACGAACTCGTCGCCGCCGCGCACGATTTCCTTCATGCTGTCCTGCCGGCCCTCGAGCACCGCGTCGGCTATGCCTCGCGCATAGAGGCGTATCGCCCGGCTGGAATCATCGTTGCCGGGAATCACGTAATCGATCTTGTCCGGGGAATGGTTCGTGTCCACCACGCCGATCAAAGGGATACCGAGCTTCTTGGCCTCGGCGACCGCGCCCTTCTGGTATCCGACGTCGATTACGAACATCGCATCGGGCAGCCCGTTCATGTCCTTGATGCCGCCCAGGCTGCGATCGAGCTTGACGATCTCCCGCTGGTATTGGAGCGCCTCCTTCTTCGGCAGCTTTTCGAGCGTGCCGTCGCGTGCCATGGCCTCCATGTCCTTCAGACGCTTGATCGACGCCTTTACCGTTTTGTAGTTGGTGAGCATGCCGCCCAGCCACCGGTAGTCCACGTACGGCGCCCCGGCGCGTTGGGCTTCTTCCTTGATGATCTCTCGCGCCTGACGTTTCGTCCCCACGAACAGCACCGTGCCTTTGCCGGCCGTCAGCTGGCGCACGAACTTCAGCGCGTCGAGATACATCGCGAGCGTTTTCTCGAGGTTGACGATGTGTATCTTGTTACGGTGCCCGAAGATGTAAGGGGCCATCTTGGGATTCCAGAACCGGGTCTGGTGCCCGAAGTGGACGCCCGCCTCGAGCATTTCACGCATAGTGACCGACATGCTGTGGATCTCCTGTAAGGGTTGAGCCTCCATCCGCCGTGAGGCCGCTCAAAAGTTTCCATGCGCGGCCACCCTCACGGTGGCGGATGTGCGAATTAAGGCCGGCGTGTCCAGTTGAAATGAAAACATGAACGCAACTACGAACAACGCTCGACCCAAGCTAACTTGCTATTTTAGCACCACAAAGAGACAATTCTCAAGCAGCGTGTCGGAACTTCAAGTCCGACTAGGCTGCTAGAATCCGCTGTCCCTGAAAATGCTACCCTCAGCCCCCGAGCTCCCGCAGCATGGACGACGCCCGGGTTCGCCCATGGCCGCCCACATCAAATCCGCCGACGAAATCAAGCGCATGCGCCTGGCAGGGCGGCTGGCCGCCGAGGTGCTCGACTTCATTGCTCCCCATGTGCGCCCGGGAGTGACGACCGGCGAGCTCGACCACCTGTGCCACGACTACATGCTCAATGTACAGAGCACTATCCCGGCCCCGCTCAACTACCAGCCGCCCGGGTACCCGCCGTATCCGAAGTCGATCTGCACCTCGGTAAACCACGTCGTGTGTCATGGCGTCCCGGGCGACAAGGCGTTGAAGTCGGGGGATATCGTCAACGTCGATATTACGGTCATCAAGGACGGCTATCACGGCGATACGAGCCGCATGTTCTATGCCGGCAAACCTTCGATCCAGGCCCGCCGGCTCTGTGACGTGACCTACGAGTGCATGTGGCGCGGGATCGATGCCGCGCAGCCGGGGCTGCACCTCGGGGACATCGGACATGCGATTCAGACTCACGCGGAAGCGAACGGATACAGCGTCGTGCGCGAGTTTTGCGGCCACGGTATCGGGAAGAAGTTCCATGAGGAACCGCAGATTCTCCATTACGGCCGGCCGGGCACGGGAATCCGGCTGGAACCCGGCATGACCTTCACGATCGAACCCATGATCAACGCGGGTAAGGCCGAAATCAAGCACGCGAAAGACGGCTGGACGGTCCTCACCAAGGATCACAGCCTGTCGGCGCAGTGGGAGCACACCATACTCATTACGTCCGGCGGATGCGAAGTGCTGACCTTCTCAGCGGGCACGCCGGCCCGTCCCAGCTTCGATCCGTGAGCGCGGTCACGCCACTAGGCGCGGCGATCCGCGACGGGTCGGCCCCGCTCCAGTCCCGCGTCGCCTTGTGGAAGCAGCAGCTCGGCAGCGAGGGAGCCGCCCTGCGGGAGCACTTTTATCTGCGCGAGTCCGCCTCCGGGCTGCTGCGCCTGCAGACCGCTCTCATAGACCGCCGGCTGAAAGAGGTGTGGGCGAGCCACGCCATGCCCCGCAATTCCGCCCTGGCCGCGGTCGGCGGTTATGGCCGGGGGGAGCAATTCCCCTGCTCGGACGTCGATATCCTCATCCTGCTTGGAGCACCCGCGGATGCCGCGCTGGCGCGCAAGCTCGAGGAACTGATCGGCACGTTGTGGGACATCGGCCTGGACGTAGGCCACAGCGTGCGCACTATCGACGAGTGCGTGACGCTCGCGGCAACCGATGTGACCGTGCAGACCACCCTGCTCGAGGCGCGCCTGCTCACGGGGAAGCGCGATCTCTTCCTGCGCTTCACCAGGCGCATGCGCGACACGCTCGATCCGGCCGCTTTTCTCCAGAAAAAGCTCCTGGAACAGCAGCAGCGGCACGCGCGCTTCGCGCAGACCAGCCTCGAGCCCCACGTCAAGGAAAGCGCGGGCGGGCTGCGCGATCTGCAAATGGTGCTCTGGATCGCGCGCGCCGCAGGCATGGGCCCGAAGTGGCGGGCGCTTGCGCGCCGCGGCGTCATCACCGCCGGGGAAGCGCGTGAATTCCTCCAGCACGAGCAGTTCCTCCAGGAGCTGCGCGTGCGCCTGCATTACATCGCCGGGCGGCGCGAGGACCGGCTGCTGTTCGATCACCAGTCGGCGCTGGCCCGCGAATTCGGCCTGTACGACCGCCCGCACCGTCTCGCGAGCGAACAGCTCATGCAGCGCTATTACCGCACCGCCAAAGCCGTCTCCCAGTTGAACACCATCGTGCTGCAAAACCTGGCCGCGCGCGTGATGCCGGCGCACGACAAGGAATACCATCCGATCAACGAGCGCTTCGGCAGCCGCGACGAGCGGCTCGAAGCGCGCGACGAGCGATTGTTCCAGCGGCAGCCGGGGGCCATACTGGAGAGTTTCCAGCTGCTCCAGCAGCACCACGAGCTGAAGGGCATCAACGCCGCCACCCTGCGCGCGCTGTGGCGCGCGCGCAAGCTGATCAATCCCGCGTTCCGCCGGGATGCCCGCAATCGAGAGCGCTTCCTGGCGCTGCTGCGCAGCCCGACCCACGTGGAGCGCGCGTTGCGGCGCATGAACGAGAACGGCGTGCTCGGCCGTTACCTGCCGGCATTCGGAAAAATCGTGGGGCAGATGCAGCACGACCTTTACCACGTGCACACGGTCGACGAGCACATCCTGCGGGTTATCCGCAATCTGCGGCGCTTCTGCATCCCGGAGCTGGCGCATGAATTTCCGCTGTGCAGCCGCCTGATGAGCGACTTCGCGCGCCCGGAGGTGCTCTACATCGCCGCGTTGTTCCACGACATAGCCAAGGGACGCGGCGGCGATCACTCGCAGCTCGGGGGACTCGACGCGCGGCGTTTCTGCGCGCAGCACGGGCTTGCGCGCGAAGACACCGACCTCATCGTCTGGCTCGTGGGAGAGCATCTCGTGATGTCGGCCACGGCCCAAAAGAAGGACATCGCCGACCCCGAGGTGATCCGGGCGTTCGCCGCGCGCGTGGTGGACGAGCGGCGCCTGACCGCCCTCTATCTGCTGACCGTCGCTGATATCCGCGGCACCAGCCCGAAAGTATGGAACGCCTGGAAATCGAAGCTGCTCGAAGACCTGTACTGGGCGACGCGCAACTTCCTCGCCGGCACGCGGTATTCAGTGGCCACCAGCCTGCAGGCGCGGCAGGACGAGGCGAGCGCGAAGCTGCGGTTGTACGCGGTCCCCGAGAACGCGCAGCAAAAGCTTTGGGCACAGCTCGACGATACCTATTTCCTGCGTCACGAGCCGCAGGAGATCGCCTGGCATACGCGGACTCTTTACTACCGTTCCGACACGGCCGAGCCCATCGTCAAGGCGCGCCTTTCGCCCGCCGGCGAAGGACTGCAGGTCATGATCTACGTGCCCGACCAGAAGGAGTTGTTCGCCCGCATCTGCAGTTTCTTCGAACACATCAGCTACGACATATACGAGGCCAAGATCTATACGGCGCGGCACGGGTATGCGCTCGACAGCTTCCAGGTCCAGGACCCCGACAACCAGCGCCCCCAGTACCGCGACGTCATCAATCTGATCGAGCATGAGCTGGCCGAGCGGCTGCGGCTGAAGAGCCCGCTGCCTCTGCTCACCAAGCCGCGCCTGAGCCGGCAACTGCGCCACTTCCCGATTTCTCCGGAGGTGAACGTCCAGCCGGATGAAAAAGGGATTTACTGGGTGCTCTCGGTCCTGGCAGGCGACCGGCCCGGCTTGCTCTCGCGCATTGCGCGCGTGCTCACCGCCTACGACGTCAATCTGCATACCGCGAAGATCAACACCCTGGGAGCGCGTGCCGAAGACGTTTTCCTGGTGAGCGGCGCAGCGCTCAAAGATCCGAAAATCGTGGTCCGGCTCGAGAGCGAGCTGGTCGAACAATTGCGAACATAGTTCGCCGTTCGCCGTTCGATGTTCAAGGTTCAAGGTTCAAGGTTGACACGTTGAACATGGAACTTGGAACCTTGAACCTTATTCGTCCTTCAAGTCCTCCCCCGGGAACAACTCCTCGTTGAAGCCGAAGTTGCGCAGGTCGCGAATGCGCATGGGGTAGAGTATGCCGGCAAGGTGATCGCATTCGTGCTGGACGACGCGGGCATGAAAATCCGCCACGGTGCGGTCTATCGGCTTGCCGTGCTGGTCGTAGCCCTGATAACGCAGGCGCTTGTAGCGGGGTACCAGCCCGCGCATGCCGGGAACGCTCAGGCATCCCTCCCATCCTTCCTCGATCTCTTTGTCCACCGGCGTCAACACCGGGTTGATGAGCACCGTGTACGGAACGGGCTCTGCTTCCGGGTATCGGGGATTGAAATCGACTCCGAATATCGCCAGTTGCACCGGGATGCCGATCTGCGGCGCGGCCAGCCCCGCGCCGTTCAGCGCTTTCATCGTGTCTTCCATGTCCGCGATCAGGGCCCGCAGGTCGGGCGTGTCGAAGTGCTCGATCGGCTGCGATTTTTCGAGCAGCCGCGGATCGCCCATTCTCAATACCGGCCTAATCGCCATCCGGCACCACGAGTCGTTCCAGGATTCTGCGCACGCGCGCAGCCGCCCCCTGCGAAAACGGAACGATCTCCTCGAGGCGGATTCCCTGTGCGCTCGTGCCGCGGCCCGCGGCGTGATTGACGACCACGGCAATGGCGGCGTAGCAGAGCCCGATCTCGCGGGCGAGCGCGGTTTCCGGCATGCCGGTCATGCCGACCATATCGGCGCCGTCGCGCTCCAGGCGGAGGATTTCGGCGGCGGTTTCGAGCCTGGGACCCTGCGTCGCCGCGTAGGTTCCGCCCGCGACGACCACGTCCCCGGTTGCTGCCGCTGCCTTCAGCAGTCGTTGTCGCATGGATTCGCAGTACGGATGAGTAAAGTCGATATGCGTAACGCTATGACTGGCGCGGGTGAAAAAAGTTGACGGGCGGCCGTGCGTGTAGTCGATGATCTGATCGGGCACCGCCAGCGCTCCGGGTGGAAGATCTGCGCGTATGCCACCGACCGAAACGACCGACACGACGTCCGTCACGTTCACCGAATGCAGCGCCCAGATATTGGCGCGGTAATTCACCTCATGCGGCGGTATCGTATTGCCGTAGCCGTGCCTCGCCAGAAACACCACCTCCCGCCCATCGATCCGGCCGAAGGTCAGCGCGCCGGACGGCTCGCCATGCGGAGTACGCACGATCTGGCGCCGGCTGACGTCCAGGTTCGCGAGTCGATTGAGCCCGCTGCCGCCGATGATGGCTAACACTGCAGTGACCAGTGACCAGTGACCGGTGATCGGTGACCAGTGACCAGTGATCGGGAAAGGCCGCACCAGCATCCGGCACAGTGCACCATCCGCGCGAATGACGGTGCTAGGCGCTGCTCAGAACGGCACTTACCGTGTCTGCGAATGATTCTACCGTTCACTGGTCACCGTTCACTGGTCACTGTCTTTGAGGGCGTAAATCTCCGGCAGATTGCGCCAGGCACCACGCACGTCCATGCCAAAGCCGAACACGTAACGATTGGGCAGCCGGATGCCGACGAAATCAGCGCTTGCCGGCTTCACGCGACCGATATCCTTGTCCGCGAATACGGCGCTGTACAACTCGAGGGCGCCGGATTCGAGCAGCTTCGCGCGCACGGCAGCGAGCGTCTGCCCCTCGTCCAGTATATCGTCCAGCACCAGCACGACGCGCCCGGCGACCGACGTTCCCGGGGTTACCTTCCACGAGATCTCGCCCCCGCGCGTGACATCGCCATAGCGGGTGACATCGAGATAGTCGAATTCCAGCGGGAACGGAAGTTGCGGCAGTAATTGACCGGCGAAAACCACGCTTCCGCGCATGATCGAGAGCACAAGCGGAAAGCTCTCACCGAGCCGGGCCGTGATCTCGCCAGCCACGCGGGCGACGGCCTCGGAAACCTCGGTGGCGGAACAGAGCCGCTCCGCCGTAGCGAGTATCCGCCGCGCAGTTTCGGGTGTCAGCGGCACGGCATTCCCGGCGTTTCGCGCTCTCCCGGGCTCGCGCGCTACTTCTTCGCGCGGGATCCCAGGCTCCGCAGATAGGCGCGGAATTCCGTCCCGACCTCGGGGTGCTTCACCGCGAACTGGAGATTTGCCTGGAGGTAACCGAGCTTGGTGCCGCAGTCGTAGCGGACGCCCTCGAACTCGTGGGCAAACACGTCTTCCTCGGCGAGCAGACCGGCGATGCCGTCGGTCAGCTGGATCTCGCCGCCCGCGCCGGGCTTCGCGTGCCTGAGGTGATGGAACACGCGCGGCGTCAGGATATAGCGGCCAACGACGCCCAGCGTAGAGGGCGCAGCGGCGGGCTCGGGCTTCTCCACCATGCCGCTGATGCGATGGGGTGACTTCGAGCGTCCTTCCACCCGCACGATCCCGTAGCGCCGTGTTTCGTTCCGGGCGACGTTCTGCACCGCGATGACCGAGCGCCCGCGCCGCGCAAACACCCCCGACATTTGCTTCAACGCGGACGGAGCGGCGTCGATCAGGTCGTCGGCGAGCACGACCGCAAACGGCTTGTCGCCGACCACGGGCATCGCGCACAGCACGGCGTGACCCAGTCCGAGCGCCTGCGACTGGCGCACGTAGGTGCACGATACGTTCCTGGGAAGTATGCCCTGAACGATCTTCAGCAATTGCTTGTGCCCGCGCTGTTCCAGCTCGTGCTCGAGTTCGAAAGCCTTGTCGAAGTGGTCCTCGATGGCGCGCTTGCCGCGGCCGGTGATGAAAATCATGTCGGTCATGCCCGCCGCGACCGCCTCCTCGACCGCGTACTGGATGAGCGGCTTGTCCACGATCGGCAACATCTCCTTGGGGCTGGCCTTGGTTGCGGGAAGAAAGCGCGTGCCCATGCCGGCGACGGGAAATACTGCTTTGGTAACCTTGTTCATTGAATAGCTTGCGCCTTTGCTTGTTCCAGCAATTCTAACAGTGTCGCTTCGTCGATCACGGGGATCCCGAGGCTGTGTGCCTTTTCGAGCTTGCTGCCGGGCTCCGCCCCGGCCACCACGTAATCGGTCCCTTTCGATACGCTACCCGAAACGCGTCCCCCGCGCGCCATTATTCGCTCTTTGGCGTCATCCTTGGTCACGAAATGCGGCCGACAGCAAGCCTCCTCATCCTGCATGATCCTTTTCTACTGGCTGTTCGCCCAGGAGTTGAAGAAACTCATTTTCGTCAACTATCCTTAATCCCAATTCCTGGGCTCTGCGTAGTTTTGTACCGGCTTCCTCACCAGCGATAACAAGGTCCGTGCTCGTCGAAATACCCCCGACGACCTTTCCACCAAGCGCTTCAATCTTGTCCTTCGCCTCACCACGTCCCATCGACTTCAGACCACCGGTTAATACAACCTTCTTACCGCTAAACACTCCGTTGTCGGTAGTTGCCACAGCGCCTTCTTGCCTGAACGTGACACCCGCCAGGAACAGCGCACGAATGACATCTCGATTGTGAGATTCACCAAGAAAGGTATGCAGGCTCAGCATAATCTCTTCTCCGATACCGCGAAGCGGTTCTTCCAAGAGCGTCTCACCTGCTCGCTTCCGTTTTTCGTTTTCCTTCTTTGCCTGTTTTTTCTTCTCTATTAGAGCAAGCCAATCTTCAGATTCGATCAGTGAAAATTTCACATACTCCCTAGCGAGGGATTTCGCCACTTCCTCACCAATATGGCGAATTCCCAATGAAAAAATAAATCTCGCGAGAGTTGTCTCCTTGCTGAGACTAATCGCGTCAAGCAAATTCTGCGCCGAAATTTCCGCGTAACCCTCTAGCGCCGTAATGCTGAGAAACTTGATGTCGGCAATTCCCTTTTCATCAATCGCCACAATCTCCTGAAGCTGCCCAATCGGAATTTCCTCTGAGTGTCCCAACCCTTTCAGATAATCTCGAAACCGCTTGTACGTTTCACCCCGTTTCTTCGCAAAAACGCTTTTCAAGCTCTCGCCAGATCTCGTGCGAAGTAGCCAAGCGTAGACGCGGTCCTCAATGCTATAGATGTCTGCCGGCGTGGTGATTATAGATTTATCTACCAACTCATCCACGACAACCTCACCAAGGCCGTCAATGTTCATCGCTCGACGTTGCGAGAAATGCAAGATGGCCTGCCTTCTCTGGGCTGGACAAACGAGCCCCCCCGTACACCGCGACGCTGATTCCCCTTCCTCCCTAGCTACCTTGGAACCACACTCTGGGCAGTGACTATGCATTTCAAACTGATCAGTCGGAGATCTCCTTCCTTTAGTCTGCACCTCAACAACCTCTGGAATTACATCGCCTGCTCTTCGTACCTTGACAATGTCACCTCTCCATACATCCTTGCGCCTGACCTCATCCTCATTGTGCAGGGTTGCATTTGTCACTGTGGCGCCGCCTACGAATACAGGCTTCAGTCGTGCCACTGGTGTAAGTACTCCAGTACGACCAACTTGCACTTCAATAGAAAGCACCTCACTAATTGCCTCCTCAGCGGGAAACTTATGCGCTATCGCAAATCGGGGGGCACGCGCTGCAAAGCCTAGAGCAGGCTGGAGACTCCTATCATCGATTCGATAGACAATTCCATCTACCTCAAAAGGTAGATTAGACCTTACTACTGAAGTCTCCTGATAAAACTTGAGCATCTCATCTACAGATCGAGCGATCTTTCGATGTTTGTCTGTCGGAAATCCTAACTGACTTAACCAATCCAGAAGTTTGAAAAAAGAACTGGGAACGTCTGCATGTTCGCTCACTTCACCTATGTCATAGGCAAAGAATCTCAATCGACGCTTGCTAGTCTTCCGCGTATTTATTTGACGTAGACTCCCGGCAGCAGCATTTCGGGGGTTCGCAAATACCTTCTCCCCCAACCCAAATTGCTCCTCTCGAAGTTGGAAGAAATCGTTCTTAAGCATCAGCACCTCTCCACGAACCTCCAGAACAGTCGGGCTGACGTCGCGCAAGCGAAAAGGTATGCCCCTCACTGTCCGCACGTTTGCAGTTACGTCCTCTCCCACTTCACCGTCGCCACGTGTTGCAGCACTTACGAGGTGGCCGTTTTCATAGCGGAGACTGATAGCGACGCCATCGAATTTCAACTCGCAGGCATACTTTAGCTGCGATGTTGCAATTCCCTGTGTTTCCAGGCGATCTCTTATGCGTTTGTCGAAAGCAGCCACATCTTGTTCTGTAAACGCATTTCCCAGTGACAACATGGGAACTGAGAATTGAATCGGTAAGAACGTTGGTCTTGCTTGCCCGCCGACGCGCTTTGTCGGTGAATCAGGAGTGACAATCTCAGAGAAGTCAGTTTCCAGTTGTTGTAGCTCACGAAACAGTAAGTCGAATTCTGAGTCTGCAATCAACGGTTCATCGAGCACATAGTACTGATATTCGTGCCGCTCGATCTCGCGCCGCAACTCCTCGACACGCGCGGCGATGTCCTGCGGTACGGTCATCTCAGGAAAACAGCCTAAGCGCGCGCTCCCCGCCCGCGGCCATGCCGCGCGCCGCCATCGCAGCATGTATCGAGCGCAACTGCTCCCTGATCCTGGCGATTCCCGCATCGGTGAGCCTGGCGCGATTGTCGTCGACCAGCCTGCCCCCGAGAGCGGCAGCGAGACCCTCGCCGATTTCGAGCATGCGCTCCAGCACGCCCGGACCCTCTTCAACCCGCGGCACGTCGAGCATGAGCGTGAGGCCGCGGGTACTCAAGCTCGCGATCTGCTCCGGCAGGAACGGCGCGGGCTCGTGGTTATCCAGTGTAAACAACGTCTGGCGCTGCTCGTTGCGATAATGGAACACGCCGTCGGGCTCGAGTTTGAAACCGGCGGCCTCGGCCAGCCCGCGGATCCGGGTGCCGGAAAACACCATTCCTTCGTTCGCGACGACGTTGACCCCGACCGCCACGTCCACGCCCGCGCAGAAAGCGTCGAGCTCGCGTGCCGTTTTGAGGGCCGTCTGCACATCCGGGCACTTCGCGAGTCCCGCCACTTTCTCGGCACAATTCGAGACGGCGTCGCAGAACACCGCCAGTTGCGCCGCAGTGACCGATCCCGATCGATTTACCAGTTGCAGTCCGGGTCGCAGTCCCAGGTAGCCGCCGCCGCTGCCGCGCGCAAGCCGTTCCCATTGCCCGGTCTCGGGATTGAGGCCGATCGTTCGCGCCGGCCTGCCGCAGCCCTCGAGCCTGCTCATCAGTTCCTCGATCGCCGCGCCGGGGATCGGGTTTTCGACTTCGATTTCCGCGACGTAGTCCAGCGTGTCATCGATGGAGGCTGGCGCAGCGGGAGGGCGCGTCGCAACCTCCATTTTCGGGTCCACTGCCGGGCGAACGGCCCGGGCCGCCACCGGCGGTTCCTGGTACTGGGGCTCTACTCGACCACCATCGGCCGCAGCCTCTTCGGGGTGGAGCAGAATGTCCGCCGGCGCCTCGCCGAAGGCCTGCTTGAGCCGGCGCCGGAAGCTGCGTTCCTGAACCCAGTTGTAAAGCAGAACTCCGCCGATGATCGTCACGCCGATGACGAGCAGGCTCAACTGGAGGTCGCTCACCGGACAGCCTATGGGTGCGAGAAAGCTGTCGGGCACCGATCCGACAGATTCCCGATCACTGGGTTCAGCTTCATCCTGATTCCTCAGGCAGTTTTGGTGATGGCAGCCTGTCGGACAGCGAAGCCCGGCAGGCTGCTATGCCGCTGCCTCCGAAATCCTCATGGCCTCTTCGATATCGACTGCCACCACCCGGGACACGCCTGCTTCCTGCATCGTGATCCCCAACAGCTGTTCCGCGATTTCCATGGTGATCTTGTTATGGCTGATGAACACGAATTGCGAATTTCGCGACATCTTTTTCACGAGATCACAGAAGCGCCCGGTATTGTGGTCGTCGAGCGGAGCATCGACTTCGTCCAGCAGGCAGAACGGCGCGGGATTGAGCTGGAACAGCGAAAACACCAGCGCCAGCGCGGTCAGCGCTTTTTCGCCGCCGGACAGGAGATGTATCGTGGTGTTCTTCTTGCCGGGCGGTTGGGCCGTTACCTGGACTCCCGCGTCGAGGATCTCCTCGCCCGTCAGCGTCAGGCGCGCGTGCCCGCCTCCGAAGAGCGCCGGGAACATTTGCGCGAAGTGCCCGTTGACCTCGTCGAAGGTGCGTTGCAGGCGTTCGCGCGTCTCACGGTCGATGCGCCTGATGGCGTCTTCCAGCGTCGCGATCGCCTCGGTGAGGTCGCCGGACTGCGCATCCAGGTAATTCTTGCGCTCCCGGGCGGTGTGCAGCTCTTCGAGCGCCGCCAGGTTGACCGCGCCTAGTTGGCGAATCTCCTCGACTAGCCGCCCGATCTCGGCCTGCAGAGCGCCGGGCCGGACGCCCTTCTCGAGCAGCGCGGAAAGCTCTTCTTCGCGTCCCCCGGCCTGAGCCAGCTGCTGCGCGAACTGCTCTTCCAGAAGCCGGGCTTCCTGTTCCTTCAACCGCGTTTCATTGATCTTCTCGCGCAGCGGCTCAAGGCTCTGCTCGCATTGCACGCGCTGTTGATCGATTTCCTTGAGCTGCGCCTCCATGCTTTCCAGCTCTTCCCGCACGCGGGCGAGCGCCGCTTCGCGTTCCTTGCGTAAAGTCAGCGCAGCCTGCAACCGTTCCTGCAGTGGCTGCTCATCCTGGCCGGCCAGCTCCGCCTCGCGCGTACGAGCGCTGCCCTGCAAGCGTTCCCGATTTTGAGATAAAGCTTTAAGATGTGAATCTATCTCATTGATCTTATTACCACATGACTTGTGATGGAATGCTGACTGCTGGGCCTCGTCGCGCGCTGCCTGCACCGCCTCCCGCTGCAGCTGCAGGAGGTGCTCGGAGCGCTGGTAAAGGTCGGTCGCCAGGGCCAGCTGTCCCCGGTTTTGGGCCAGTTCCTCTTCCAACCGCGCGATGCGCTCTCCGGCCGACACGCGCTGGGCGCTGGCAGCGGCTGCCTGAGCGTCTATCTCGGCCAGTTCGGCGGTCACCTGCTGCGCGCGCTGGGCGATCCGCTCGCTTTCGCCGCTCAAGCGCAACGCTTCCATTTGCATGGCATGGTGGCGCTGCTGCTCTTCGTCGATCCGGCCGCGCAGCTCGTCGAGCCCGGCGCGATGCCGCTCGATATCGTCTTCGGCCGCTCCGGCCGTCTGCCGCAGACCGGCAAGGTCGCCGCGCGCGCTCTCGATGGCGGACGTAAGCTCCTCGATTTCGCGCTGCCGCGTAAGCACCCCATGCAGCTCGCTGTCGGGCGCGTGGAAGCTCACGCTGTGACGCGTAAAGACGTGGCCTTCGCGAGTCACCAGGATGGAACCTGCGGGCAGCCTTTCCCGGGCAGCCAGGCCCGCTGCGGCATCCGGCACGATGTAGACCGGGTGGAGCCATTCGGCGATCACCGCTTCGAGTTGCGGATCGGAGCAGGCAACATAGTCGCGCAATGGCTCCCATCCGGCGTGCGCGCTCTGCGGGGATGGAGGCCCCTGCGCCGGTGCAACCCCGTCGTCTGCGTCCGTGTCGCGCCCGAGGGCGTAGAAGGTGGTCTTTCCCGGAGGAGCATCCGCGAACCATTGCGCCGCCTGATCCAGGCCTTCGAGCGCTATGCCGTTCAGCCGCTCGCGCAGAACGGCTTCCAGCGCGTCCTCCCAGCCCGATTCGATCCGTATGCCCTGCCAGAGGCGCGGCGCCCCGGCAAGTCCTTGCTGATTCAGCCAGTCTTCCGCGCCGGCGCCGCGCGCGAGCCGCTCCTGCAATTGCGCAAGCGTATGCTCGCGCGCTTCCAGTCCCGCCAGCCGCTGCGTTGCAGCGTCCAGGGCAGCATCCCGCTCCCGCAGCGTCTGATCGAGCGCAGGCAACTCGCCTTCCTGCGCCTCCAGGTCGCCACGCATGGCCTTGAGCGCGCCATTCAGCGCGGCGATGTCCTCGCTCAACCGCGCAACCCGCGTGGGATCGGGCGCCTGCAGCGTTCCACACTCTTCCAGCAGACGCTCGGAGCGCTGCCCCAACTGGTCGAGGAGCTCCTGTCCATGCGCGCGCTTGGTGTGCTCGATCGTCAGGGCCTGGTCGGTCTGCGCCAGGCTGCGCTGTAATTCGTCGTGGCGATTACGAGCGGCGCGCAACGCCTCTTCGGCGACGGGCAGCTTCTCGTTCTCGGCCTGCGCCGCGGACTCGCGTGCAGCCGCCTGCTCCACGGCCAGCGCAAGCTCGCTCATCCATTGAGCCAGGCTCGCCTCCGCTGACGCCTGCTGCTCGCCGTCGCGGTCGAGTTGGGCGGCAAGCTCCGCGAGTTCCCGTTCGATGCGTTGCCGGTTCTCGCGCAAGTGCGTGATCTCCTGCTCGAGCCGGGCGGTTTCGGCGTTGGCCTCGTAGAATGCGCCCTGCGCGGAGTGGACGTCGTCGCTCGCCCGATAGTGGCGGGCGCGCATGTCCTCGAGCCGCCGCTCCGCCTCCCGCAACTTCGCGGTTTCCGCTTCCAGGTCGAGCCCGAGCCGCTCGATGTCCCTCCCGTGACGGAGACGCTGCGCGGCCGCCTCCCGCCGGCGCAACAGCCAGAGCAGGCTCTGATTGGTCGTGAGCCGCCCCTGCAGTTCGTGGAACCGGGTTGCAACTTCGGCCTGCGCCGTGAGGCGCTCGAGCTGATTATCGAGCTCCTGACGGATGTCATCCACGCGCAGCAGGTTCTCCCGGGTGTCCTGCAGGCGCAACTCGGTCTCGCGGCGCCGCTCGCGGTATTTCGACACGCCGGCCGCCTCCTCGAGGAACACCCGCAGCTCCTCGGGCTTCGCCTCTATCACCCGCGAAATCATTCCCTGCTCCATGATGGCGTAGGCGCGGGTGCCCAGGCCGGTGCCGAGGAAGATATCCGCCACGTCGCGCCGGCGGACGTGGACGTTGTTGATGTAATAGGCAGTCGATTCCCCGTCGCGCTCGAGCACGCGCCGGATGGAGATTTCGGCGTAGCTCGACCATTGACCGGCGGCCCTGCCCAGGCTGTTGTCGAAAACGAGTTCCACGCTCGCCCGGTTGACCGGCTGGCGCTGCCCCGAGCCATTGAACAGCACGTCCTGCATCGTTTCGCCGCGCAGGTGGCGCGCCGAAGTTTCGCCGAGTACCCAGCGCACGGCGTCGATGATGTTGGACTTGCCGCAGCCGTTGGGGCCGACTATGCCTACCAATTGACCGGGGACGGGGATGTGAGTGGATTCTACGAAAGACTTGAAGCCAGCGAGATTGATCTGCTTGAGTCTCAATTTGAAGATTCTTATGAGAGTAGTGCGAGGTTTACGTGACCTTGCGTCAGCCTAAGTCAGATGAGGTCAGATGAGGTCAGATGAGGTCAGGTGAGGGTTAGGTAAGGTTATAATCCGCAGGCTATTGGGGAAGACATTTTAATTGGGTGCCGGCGATAATGCCAGCCAAACCGAACAAGAAGCTGGAAACGTTCGCCAACCCGCAGCCCGCGCGGGACTACCGGATTCACATGGAAATACCTGAATTTACCTGCCTGTGTCCGCGCACGGGCCAGCCCGACTTCGCGACGCTCATCCTCGACTACGTTCCGGACCTGCGCTGCGTTGAGCTGAAAAGCCTCAAGCTCTACATCTGGTCGTACCGCAACGAGGGCGCGTTTCACGAAGCGGTCACCAATCGCATGCTGGACGACCTTGTGCGCGCGACTCGCCCGCGTCACATGCGGCTCGCCGCAAGGTTCTACGTCCGCGGCGGGATCTACACGACCGTCGTCGCCGAGCACAGCAAGCCGGGCTGGAAACCTCGTCCCGCTGTAACTCTTTCCGGCATGCCTGCCGCAGCCGAAACGCCCGGGCCATGAGTGCCCGGAGCACCCGGGGGCGGCACCCATTCCTGCCTATAATTCACGACTTTAGCTGCCCCCCACCCCTCATACCGTGAATCCCGATCTCGAGCGCCTGCAGAGCTATCCTTTCCAGAAACTCAATGCGCTGTTGAACGGCGTCATGCCCGATTCGGGGCGCCCGACAGTGGCGTTGCACATCGGAGAGCCCAGGCACGCGACGCCGGAATTCATAAAACAGGCTCTGATCGAGCATCTTGGAGGGCTGTCCAGCTATCCGACGACGCTGGGCGGCGAAGGCCTGCGCAGCGCGATTGCAGCGTGGCTCACCCGGCGTTACGGCCTGAAGGCGATCGATCCGGGCACCGAGATCGTCCCCGTGAACGGCAGCCGGGAAGCCCTCTTCGCGTTCGGTCAGACCGTGATAGACGCCACGCGCCCTGACCCGGTCGTGGTCTCTCAGAATCCGTTCTATCAGATATACGAAGGATCAGCGGTGCTTGCCGGGGCGCAGCCTCAGTACCTCAACAACCTCCCGGAAAACGGCTACGCGTACGATTTCGACCAGCTCCCTGAGGACGTATGGCGCCGCACGCAGCTCGTCTACGTCTGCTCACCTTCCAATCCCACCGGATACGTGATGTCGCTTGCCGACTGGGAGCGGTTGTTTCAACTCTCGGACCGCCACGGGTTCGTGATCGCATCGGACGAATGCTACTCCGAGATCTATTTCGACGAGTCGCGCCCGCCGCTCGGGGCGCTGCAGGCGGCCCAGCACTTCGGCCGCTCGGGTTACCCGCGGCTGGTAATGTTTTCCAGCCTCTCCAAGCGCTCCAACGTGCCCGGCATGCGCTCGGGCTTCGTCGCGGGCGACGCGCAGATTCTCAAGAAATTTCTGCTCTACCGGACCTACCAGGGCTGCGCAATGAGTCCACCCATACACATGGCGAGCATCGCGGCGTGGAAGGACGAGGCGCACGTCGTGGAAAACCGGCGGTTGTACCGCGAGAAATTTGCGGCGGCGCTCGGGATCCTGCAGCCGGTCCTTGATGTCGAGATGCCCGCCGGCGCCTTCTACCTCTGGCCGAGGACCCCCGTGGACGATACCGAATTCACCCGCCGGCTTTATCATGAACAGGGTGTTTCGGTGCTCCCCGGCAGCTATCTCGCGCGCCCGGCGCGCGGCGCCAATCCCGGGGTCAACCGGGTGCGCATCGCGCTGGTCGCCTCAACCGGGGAATGCACGGAAGCGGCGCGGCGCATCCGCGCCCTGGTCGAATCGCTCTAAGGCCCGGTTTCAGGTTTCAGGTTTCAGGTTTAAAGTTTGAGGTTTGGAGTTCCGTCACTGAGCCGACTTCAAACTCGAAACTTGAAACTCGAAACTGGGAACCCGCACATGGAACAATTGAAATCCGCAATCGAAGCAGCGTGGGAGCGCCGCGCCGAGATTGCGCCCTCCAGGGCCGACGCCGCGATCAAAGAGGCGGTGAACGCAACCATAGACCTGCTCGATGGCGGCAAGCTGCGCGTTGCGGAGAAGGTCCAGGGCGTCTGGGTGACTCACGAATGGGCCAAGAAGGCGGTGCTGCTGTCGTTCCGGCTGCAGGAGAGCTACGTCATGCGGGACGGCTGCAACCAGTATTACGACAAGGTGCCGTCCAAGTTCGCCGATTACACCGAGGAAACATTCCGGAAAGGCGGCTTCCGCGTCGTGCCGCCCGCACACGTCCGCAAAGGCTCCTACGTCGCAAAAAACGTCGTGCTCATGCCCTCCTTCGTCAATATCGGAGCGTACGTGGACGAAGGCGCCATGGTGGACACCTGGGCGACGGTCGGCTCCTGCGCGCAAATCGGCAGGAACGTGCATCTCTCCGGCGGCGTGGGAATAGGCGGCGTGCTGGAGCCGCTGCAGGCGAATCCCACGATCATCGAGGACAACTGCTTCATCGGGGCGCGGTCCGAGGTCGTCGAAGGCGTGGTGGTCGAGGAAGGCTCGGTCCTCTCCATGGGCGTTTTCATCGGGCTCTCCACGCGCATCTACCACCGCCAGACCGGCGAGATCCTCTACGGGCGGGTGCCGGCGGGCTCCGTGGTCGTTCCAGGCAGCTTGCCTGCCGCCGACGGACGCTGCAATCTCTACTGCGCGGTCATCGTCAAGCAGGTCGACGCACAGACCCGGGCCAAAACCAGCATCAACGAGTTGCTGCGGAGCGACTGACCTGGCAGTGTGTCGGCCTTTCCATCCCTGGGGTCGTGGGGGGCGCATGGGTGGTCACATTTGGGTTGGGCTCGACCCGACACACTGCCATATTGAAAGGCGTTGATGGGGTTGAGTTAAGCGATGGAGGTTTGGCATGTCCGGCTGTCAACGTGAAGCGTTTGGTTTGCGGGTCCTGGGAGCCTAAAACCAACCAGGGAGGCTCTGTGCCGATGCCTTTGGGCCTTTTATCTACAGCCTGTCGGCTCAATCGGCATTAGAAACCCCGGCGATGGCGCCACGAACTCGCAAATTAAACGTAAGTCCGACAGGCTGCAGGGCTTCCGCTGCGCGCCAATCGCACTTTGCAGAGGGGGCTGGAATTGGCAGAATAGCCGGACTTTCACTCGGCGGGACTCACTCGAGGTAACGACCATGTTCGTAACGCCGCTCTTCAAGCTGATGTCCGACAAGCAGGCATCGGACATGTTCTTCACGGCGGGCTCGCCGATCCAGATCAAGATCAACGGCTCGATAATGCCGATCAACAGCCAGGTCCTCGACCCGGAGCAGGTAAAGAAGATCTGCTACGAGTTGATGAACGAATCCCAGATCAAGGAATTCGAAGCCACGCACGAGATGAACTTCGCGAGGCGCGGCTACAGCGACGGGCACGGGGCGCTCGGCAATTTCCGCGTCAACATTTTCCGCCAGAGAAACACGGTGGGAATGGTGATCCGCTTCGTGAAGCCCGAGGTGCCCGCATTCGACTCGCTGGGGCTCCCGGTCATCCTGAAGGAAGTCATCATGGAAAAGCTGGGGCTGATCCTCGTAGTCGGATCGACCGGCTCCGGGAAGTCCACCACCATGGCCTCGATGATCGATTACCGCAACAGCACCCGAACCGGACACATATTGACGATCGAGGATCCGATCGAGTTCGCATTCAAGCACAAGAAATCCATCGTCAACCAGCGCGAAGTCCGCGTGGACACGCTGAGCTATCAGGAAGCGCTGATCAGCGCCATGCGCGAAGCGCCGGATGTCATCATGATCGGAGAGATCCGCGACCAGTCGACGCTGGTAAGCGCGCTGTTGTTTGCCCAGACCGGGCATCTGTGCATGTCCACGCTGCACGCCAACAACAGCTACAACGCCCTGAACCGAATCATCAATTTTTTCCCCCGCGACCAGCGCGATGCCCTCCTCGCGGATCTTTCGATCTCGTTGCGCGCCGTGGTCTCGCAGCGGCTGGTGCGCACCGCGGACGGCAAGCGGATACCCGCGGTCGAAGTCCTGCTCAACACCAAGCACGTGCAGGACCTTATCAAGGAAGGCGAGATCGGCCAGATCAAGGAAGCCATGGAGAAGAGCCTCGCGCCGGGCTCTCAGACTTTCGAGCAATCCTTGTTCGACCTCATCCATACCGGCACAATTACGGTCGATGAAGCGATGACCAACTCCGACTCGCCGACCAACCTGCACTGGCTGCTCGACAACGCCCCGAAAGTCGCCAGCGGGGCGAAGCCTGCCCAGGGCGCGGCTGCCAAGCCCCCGCCCCCTGACGACATCACGAGCATCAAGCTCAATCTCGACGCGCTGGGTTAGGAGTGCGTCGGACTTTGTCCCGACACACTCCTTAGAGCGCCTATCAAAATGATAGGCGCTCTCATGTAGAGCATGAGGGGAGAGCGATAACAAGGAGGGGGCCATTCCCTGATTTGTTAGGTACTCTTAGGGAAGCTCTGAACAACCGGGGAGTCGTCATTCCCGCGCAGGCGGGAATCCAGGCGATTCCGTTCGTTACTGGATCCCCGCCGTCGCGAGGATGACTTCTTCAGAGGTTCCTTAGGAAAAACCCTGCGACCAACGGCAAAATGGATTCGAAATACACGAATGTGCCGGGGCAAAGTCCGACACATTCCTGTGCAGACGGTTGCCAGTCTGCTGCGCCATACCGTGCGCCGGTTGCGGAACGCGCGCCTGGTTTTCGGTCACGGCACCACGAGCGCAGCTGAGGAGGCGGCGTATCTTGTGGCGCACGCGCTTCGGGTGCGCACGGACAGCCTGCCCGCGATCCTCGGAGCAAGGCCGTCGCCGGCGCAGCGCGCGGTCGCGCTGCGCCTCATCGAGCGCCGCCTCATCGAGCGCAGGCCTTCGGCGTATCTGGTGCGCGAGGCGTGGCTCGACGAACACCGGTTCTACGTGGACGAGCGCGCCATCGTGCCACGCTCGCATATCGCCGGGCTGCTGCGCGAGCAGCTGGCGCCCTGGCTGAAAGAGCCGGGCAAGGTAAGGACGGCGCTCGATCTGTGCACCGGCTCCGGCTGCCTCGCTGTCCTGCTCGCGCGCTACTTTCCCCGGGCGAAAGTGGACGCCGCCGATATCTCCGAGGCGGCGCTGGCGGTTGCCGGAATCAACGTGAATCGATACAAGTTGAGGGCCCGCGTCCGCCTTGTAGAGTCAGATTTGTTTTCCACGCTCCGTGGAAAACACTACGATCTCATCGTTTCCAATCCGCCGTACGTGACCGCAGGCGCCATGCGCCGCTTGCCGCGCGAATACCGCCACGAACCGCGCATCGCTCTCGCAGGAGGCGGAGACGGGCTGGCGGTGGTGCGCAGGATCGTGCGCTCGGCGCGGGCGCACCTGAACCCCGGAGGCCTCCTGGTAGTGGAAGTCGGCAGCGCCAGGCGGCGCGTCGAGCGTGCGTTCCCGCGCAGCGAATTCCTCTGGCCCGAAACCGGCCCGGGCCATCCGGTGTTCATCGCGACGCGCGAGCAGTTGAAGCAAAAACCGGACCGATCGAACGCCAGAGCGCGGAGACGGTTAGGAAAAACAAAAGGATACGTCAGGGAATCTCTGA
>CAZQJF010000003.1:0-23800 GCA_964593735.1 uncultured Streptomycetaceae bacterium
GAGCGCCGCGCCGCGCCCAGCGATGCGGCCGAACACGGCCCCGCTCGTGAGCCCGCTGCCGCCCGGCGCGTTGAAGTAATAGATGCCGCCGACCATCTCCCCGGCCGCGAACAGGCCGGGGATGCCCTCGTGGCTGGTGTTCTGCACCTGCCCTTCGGTGTCGATGCGAAGCCCTCCGTAAGTGAAGGTGATGCCGCACGTCACCGCATAGGCCTCGAACGGCGGCGTGTCGATCCGGTTCGCCCAGTTCGATTTAGGAAGGTCCAGGCCACGTGTGGCGCGCCCGTCCTTCACGCTCGGGTCGAACTTCGTACCCGTGTCGACGGTGGCGTTGTACTCGCGTACCGTCTGGAGGAACTGTTTTGCATTGACGCCCTCGAGCTTCTCGGCGAGCGACTCCAGGCTGTCGGCCGTGACCTTGGTCACCTGGCGTGTCTTGTATTCCTCGCGCAGCAGATACAGCACCTGGCTGTCGAACACCTGCCAGGCAAATTGCCCCGGCTGCTCGAGCACGATGTGGCCGTACTTGGCATAGGTGTAGTTGCGGATGTCGGCGCCTTCGTCGACGAAGCGCTTGCCGTTAGCGTTCACCATGATCCCGAACGGATAGCTGTGGCGCTGGAAGTTCGCTGTGATCGCCGGATCGCCAAAGTCGGTGGCGTAGCGCTCCCAGCTCACCGCGTGGCATCCGGACCAGTGGCCGGCGGGCTGGGCTCCAATCTTGAGCGCCATCGCGAGACCGTCGCCGGTGTTGTACTTGCTTCCGCGCACCTTCGCGAGGTCCCACCCCTTGCCCAGATAGCGCGCCCTCCATTCCGCGTTAGCTTCGAAGCCGCCGCAAGCGAGCACGACCGCGCGCGCAGGAATCGTTCTCTGTTCTCCATCCATGTGCGCCACCACGCCCCGCACGGCGCCGTTCTCGCGCACCAGGTCCTGCACCCAGGCGTTGTAACGCACGGCAATGCCGGCGCGCTGCGCGGCCGTGTACAGTGCTTCCATGAGGCCCGGCCCTCCCCCGTTCACGACCATCGGGCCGCCGCCGGCAAACTTGATACGGCCGTTGATGCGGTACGACTGGCGCCCATAGTTGGGCATGAACTTCACGCCGTTCTTCTTCAGCCATTGCAGCGCGGGCTTGCTCTGTTTCACGACGATCTCGCACAGATCCGGATCGGTTCGGTGCTCAGTCACCCTCACGATATCATCGAAGAACTTGTCTTCCGGGTAGACGCCAAAATCGCTCGTCGCGAGTTCCTCGGCCGTGAGCGGCTCCGAAATCGCGATGATATCGTCGACGGTGTCGTAAGCGAAGCGGATCACCCCGTCGGTGAAGGAGCTGTTGCCGCCGCGTTCGGATTCGGGAGAGCGCTCGAGCACGAGAACCTTCGCGCCGTGCTCACTCGCCGACAACGCCGCACACAGCGCCGCGTTTCCGCCCCCCACCACGATTACATCGACACGCTCATTGCTGGTTGTATTCATACCTGGCCGTTTTGATTTTTCAGGAAAGTCTGTGCGTTGCGCAGAGTCTCTGCTGGATAGGTTCCGCTACGGGTCTCAGCGCCCCTCGAACGAGGGTTTGCGCTTCTCGATGAATGCGGCCATCCCCTCAATCTTGTCGTGCGAGGCGAACAGCAGTTGGTTGCTTTTCGCTTCCAGCGCGAGTCCCGCTTCGAGCGGCACGCTGGCGCCGAATAGCAGCAGCTCCTTCGCCTGCTGCACGGCGAGAGGCGGCAGCGCAGCGATCGTTTGTGCCAGCCCGATCGCGCAACTTTCCACCTCCCCATCGGGCACGACGTCGCTCACGAGCCCCATGGCGAGCGCGTCCTGCGCGGTGAACGCCTCGCCGGTGAGCACGTAGCGCATCGCGCGATACTTCCCGATGGCCCGCAGCAGCCGCTGGGTTCCGCCGCTGCCGGGGATGATGCCCAGCTTCACTTCCGGCTGGCCGAACTTCGCCGAGCTGCCAGCGACGATGATGTCGCACATCATGGCGAGCTCGCACCCGCCCCCTAGGGCATAACCGTTTACCGCCGCAATGAGCGGCTTGGCGCAAGCGGCAATCGCCTGCGCGAGCTTCCTCTTGCGGACGTCGTATTCGATCTTCTCGATGGGGCCGATGCTCGCCAGCTCCCGGATATCGGAGCCGGCGGCGAAGGTCCGGCCCTGGCCGGCGAGAACGATGCAACGAACAGCGGGATCGTCGGCCAGCTCCGCAATATGGCGCACGAGCAACTGGCGCAATTCCGAGCTGAGCGTGGTGCGTTCCTGCTGGCCGCCCATACGGATCAGCCCCACCCCTTCGCTGGGCCGCTCGGCCACGACCGGCTGGTTACTCACTTCACTCCGGACTTGCGGATAAGCACGGCGTTCTGCTCGACCTCGCGGCGAATATAGGCGCCGAAGGCTTCCGGTGTCGTCGATTGCGGCTCCAACCCCTGCTTGAGGAACGCTTCCTTCATCTCGGGCTTCTGCATGGCGACGGCAATGGCGCCGTGCAGCCTGGCGATGATGTCGGGAGGGGTGCGCGCCGGGGCAACGACGCCGAACCACGTGCCGTAGTTGTACCCGGGTAGGCCCGCTTCGGCTATCGTGGGCAACGACGGAATCAGCGACGAGCGTGTGTCGCTCGTCACGGCGATGGCCCTCAACCTACCCGCATTGATGAGCGGCAGCGAGGGCGGAATGCTGGGAAAGTTGATGTCGATCTCGCCGGCCGCCGTCGCCGTGGCCGCCTCACCCGAGCCCTTGTAGGGGACGTGCAGCAGCTTGACGGCGGCGAGGCTGTTGAACAGCTCTCCTGACATGTGCGCCGTGCTGCCCTGCCCGTTCGAGCCATAGGTCAGCGAGCGGGTTTTCCCCCGGGCCAGCCCGATCAGCTCTTTGACGCTGCGGGCCGGTACCGAGGGATGCATGACCAGCACCAGCGGGCCGACCGCGACGAGCGACACAGGAGCTAGGTCGCGCTCGACGTCGTATGGCATCTTGCGCAGCGCGGGCAGGATCGTGGCCGACGCCGACATCATCAGCAGCGTGTACCCGTCGGGAGGTGATGTCGCGACCCTTTCGTTTGCGATCGCTCCGCCGGCGCCAGTGCGATTCTCGACGACGACACTATGGCCGAACTGCTCGGTCAAACTCCGTGCGAGCAGGCGAGCGCCTGTGTCGGTCGAGCCGCCGCTGCTGAAGCCGAGCAGCATGCGAACTGGCTTCGCGGGATAGGATTGCGCGTGAGCACTGGCCGTGCAAAGCCAGACCAGCGCCCCGATTGTGGACATCGTATATCGTGATAGTTTCATCATTGTTCGTTCAATCCTGATGTTGGCTTGTTGGGTTCACTGTCGGCCGAGCGCGTTTAGCTCCGCCACGCTTTTGACGGCATCGAGCGCCATCAGTGTGTCGAACAGCGGGCGCGCAGCGATCGGCCTGCGGCTGGACTGGACACACTCCTCGAACTTCTGCCACAGCTCGTTGCGCTCGAGCGGCGCGTTCGCGCCGCCGCGAACGCTGGTAATACGGCCGCTGTCGAGCTGCCTGCCGTCCGTGGTGTCTACGATGACGCGGTCGTAAAGGGCGAAGCCCAGGGTATTTTCGTTGTCGTCGGGCGTGACGACGATTTTGCGCATCAGATCCTGGACGTCCTTGCGCCGCACGAAGTCGTCGGTCAGCTCCACCGAACTGGCCCGTCGCGCGACGAGCGCGGACGCCATGGCGAATTCCATACTGAACTTGGCTTCGAGCGCATTCTGCGGTGCGTGGTTGCGCAGCATGTTGGCGGCGCGGCGGCTGATGGAAACCGTTACCCGCCCCACTTGCCCGGCGTCGACGCGCTCGGCCTGAAGCAGGTCGAGCATGCCGTCCAGCGCCCTGTGGGTGCAGAAGCACATTGGATACTTCTTAATACTGATGCGGTCGCGGGGCAGCTTCCAGGGCCGGCCGGCTTCCACCTGCGAATCGAAATCTATCTTTCCTCCCAGGGAGACCGCGGTGAGGAAGCCCAGGGGATGCTCCAGCGCGTCAAGAGATCCGGTAAAGCCGATCTCGGCCAGCCGGGCGGCCGCCACTCCGGCATGCGCGGATCGCCCGGCATGGAATGGCTTGGTCATGGTGCCGAAGTTGGAGATGAGGCCCGCGCTTTGCGATGCCCCGATAGCGAGCGCATGCGCCGCGCGTTCCGGATCGAGACGCCTCAGCGAGGCGCACGCGGCCGCGGCGCCGATCGCGCCAAAAATTCCGGTCGGATGCCAACCCTTCTTGTGCTGGGGATCGACGTCGCGGCGCACGAGCTCGGCCCAGGTCTCGTAGCCCGCGGCATAGGCCAGCACCATGCTGCGTCCGGAGGCGCCGATGGCCTCCGCCTCGGCCAGGATCGCGGGAACCATCACGGCGCTCGGGTGAGACCGCATCGCGACGTCGTCATAATCGAGGGCGTGCGCGGCAGTGCCGTTGATCCAGGCCGCGTCGAGCGCCGAAGCCCGGCCCTCGCCGATGAGTATCGTCGCCTCTCCGCCCGCGGGCGCCAGCATCTTCCTGAGGAGCTGCGGCGCTTCCTCTTTTCCGCCGGCCAGCATGACGCCGACGCAATCGGCGAAACCGGTGTGTATGACGGAGAGCCCTTCTTTAGGAATGTCCTCGTAGCGGAGCTCCGCGATAAACCGGCCCAGGCCACTCGTCAGTTCAACGCCCATATGCCCCCCTTTTGCGCTTCACATCAGCCATATCGATCAACTGTAAATTCGCGCGGTCATTCGGCGCGGATGCCGGCGTCCTTAATCGCCTTTGCCCAGCGATCGATCTCCGACCGGATATAAGTCCCGAATTGCTCCGGCGTGCTGCCGACCACGTCGCTGCCCATCTTGAGAAAAGTCTCGCGGGTGTCGGGCTTGCCCAGAATCTGCTGAAGCTCGGTATGCAGCCGCGCGACCACGGGGCCGGGCGTCCCGGCCGGTGCCAGCATGCCGAACCATCCGCCCGACTCGAAGTTCGGCAGGCCGCTCTCGGAGATGGTGGGAAGATCGGGTATAGCCGGGGAGCGCCGCTTGCTCGTGACCGCGAGCCCGCGTAAACGGCCGCTCTTCACATGAGGGGACGCCGCCTGCACTCCGAGAAAGATGCAGGAAACCTCGCCGGTCATTGCGGCTACTGCGGCCGGGCCCGCCCCCCGGTACGGAACATGCACGAGCCGGATTCCCGCGGCCACGGCAAACATGGCGCCGGACAGATGGCTGGATGCTCCCTTGCCGCCCGAGGAATAGGTGAGCTTGTCGGGATTGGCCTTCGCAAAGGCAATCAGCTCGCGCACCGATTTTACCGGCACGGAAGGATGCACCGCCAGCACGTGCGGTGCCGTCGCGACCAGCGAGACGGGCGCGAAATCCTGAACGGCGTCGTACGGCAGGGAACGGTACAGGCTGGGATTGATGACGAGACCCGTCGCCGCGAGAATCAGAGTGTAGCCGTCGGCAGGCGCTTTCGCCCCGACCTGAAATGCGAGGATGCCGTTCGCTCCCGCGCGATTTTCCACGACGAACGACTGCCCGAGACCCTCAGTGAGCTTGCGCGAGAGCGTCCGCGCCACAACGTCGGTGTCGCCGCCCGGCGCAGCCGGCACGATCAGCCGAACGGGGCGAGCGGGATAGCCCTGCGCGGAGGCATCCCCGACTGCGCCGGGAGAGAGCACGGCTGCAAGCAGAGCGGGCGCTGCGAACCGGTAAAGCTTCAGCGTGGTGCGTCGAGACATGGCAAGACTCCTCGTTTGCAGGTTTTTCCCCGTGCACGTTCGTGCACTCCCGCTTGATTCGAATCTCGCGCTTATTATCCGTGTCCGATTGCGCGCGCTGACGGCGCGTGTTCCACTCAGTGGAATGGGATGCGACGCCTCTCAACGGTCATGCGTCGCTACCAGCGAGCGCCTGGTGCAGATTCCTCGCGAGCCGCAGCAGCGCCGGCACGAGTTCGTTGGACATCCGGCTCTCGCCGCACTGGTCCGTTTTCAGGGTGATGTTCACCAGGTAGGGCGGGCGGTTCGGCAGCTCGATCGGCGTGGCGATCGCCGTCACGCCCGGAAGCCATCGCACCTGGCAGTAGCCTTCGCGTTGCACCTGTCGGATCGACTTGCGGAGATCAGCCTCAATGTTCCTCCAGCGCCGCTGGTGCCGCGGACGCACGGTCTTGAGCAGGCGAGCCAGCTCCTCGCCGCTCAGGGTCGCGAGGTACGCACGGCCGATGGCCGTCGCCTCCACCGGAACCCGGTGCCCTGTGGTCACGTGGCGCGTCATGCCCCCAATGCTGCGGCGGATCGAGTGGAGATACACGAGTTCGTCGCCGTCGGCGACCGCCAGGCCAACATTCGCCTGAAGCTTGTCGGCGCAGCGCTTCATTAGGGGCACCGCGACCGACAGCACCTCAGAATCAACCAGGTAGGCTTCGGCGAGGCTCAATACCGGTACGCCGAGCCGATAGGCGTTCGCCAAGGGGTCGTGGTGCAGGAAGCGGCATGCCACCAGGGTCTGCGTCAGGCGGCTTACGGTCGAACGCGGTAGTCCGGTCCGCTCGGCGATTTCGTTGTTGCCTCGGCAGGACGCGCCGGGGCGGAACACGCGCAGGATCTCCAGGCCGCGTTCAAGCGACCTGTTGCGCGGAGAGCTGCCCCGCATCCTTCTCGTTTGGCCGTCCTTCACATAGCTCCCGACACGGCACGCGCACTTATTCCGTTCTGGCCCCGACCCGCGCGAGCTTTGGCCACAACGCGTCGGCCGGGGTTCCAGTGAATGCCCGGCCAAGACGCTCGCGCCACTCGACCGCGCTCCCGTACTCGTCCCGCCATGCCCAGAGCCGCCTCGTGTTGTTGTGCAGCGGATACTCGCGCGCGAAACCCATCGCCCCGTGCACCTGGTGCGCGATGGCCGCGCCGGTATCGATTGCACCGGCAAGGCGCGCGCGGGCTGCGGCGACCATGAGTTCACCGTCCTCGCGCTCAACCACGCATGCCGCAGCATCCACGATCGCGCTCGACGCCGCGACTTCCCCTGCCAGCACCGCGAGCTGCTGCTGGATGGCCTGGAAGCGCGACAGCGGCCGCCCGAACTGGGTCCGTTCGGTGGTATATCTGACGGACATGTCCAGAATGCGTTCGAGCGCGCCGCTGATGAGAGCCGCCCTGAACAGGGACGCCATGCGGAAGATCGTGCGCGGATCGGGCGCAACGAGCTCGGCGACAGCGCCCGCTGCAACGGCTTTCGCGACGATGTCGTCGCGCGGCTCGCCGGCGATGTTCCTGCGGGCTTCGATCTTGAGTTTCCCGGGATCGATCACCGCAACCACCGTCTTGTCCTTGTGCGGCGCAACCACCACCACGGCCGTCGCTGATGCCGCCCAGGGCACGGCGCACTGCTGGCCTTTTAGCATCGTCCTGCCGTCGCGTTGCGTGAAGGTCCATGGCCCATTCACGTTGCCTATGGCGACGGTCAGGGGTCCCGGCCCGACCTTGACGCCCGCTAGGGAGAGCAGCCATCGGGCGATCAGCGTCTCGGCGAGCGGCAAAGGAACGGCGAAACGGCCCGCGACTCTCAGCAACGCGACGGCCTCGGCGGGCGACGCGGAAACGCCGCCGTCCTCCTCCGACGCGAGCATGGATGCGAACCCGGCTTCCTCCACCGCCGCCCACAGCTCCTGCGGATAGCCGCCCGTTTCCGCGGCGGCCAGCACGCTATCCGGACACAGGTCCGAGAACAGCCGGGCCGCGACCTCGCTGTACAGATTCTGGGATTCGCTCATCTCAGCCCCAATCCCCGCGCAATGACGCCTCGCATGATTTCCTTCGCCCCCCCGCGTATTGTGTAGCAGATGGACCAGGCCTGAGCGTTGTCGAGCACTTCCGCCAGCCGCCTCCATTTGCCGTGCACGTCAATGCCCTCGGCGTGTATGAGGTCGCGCGCGACCCGTACGAGCTCCTGCTCGAAGCAGGTACCCAGGTCCTTCACGATGGCGGCCTGGAGGTTCGGCGCCTCTCCGGCTTCGAGCGTGACCGCTATGGACATGGACATCTGGCGCAGCGTGAGCAGTTGCGCGAGCAGAGCCCCGAGCTGCTGACACGCCGCGGGTGACGCGTTCTCGCCCAGCGCCTCGGTCAGCTCCGCCAGCAGCCGGTAAGCGCTCATCCACCGCTCGGGACCGCTCCTCTCGTAGGCGAGCTCGGTCGTCGCCTGGTTCCAGCCGTTGCCTATTTCGCCGACGACGTTCTCGTCCGGGACTAAGACGTTGTCGAAAACCAGCTCGTTGAAATCGTGCTCGCCGGCGAGATTGATGATCGGCCGTATCGTCACGCCGGGTGACGATAGATCCACGATGAACCTGCTGAGCCCCGCATGGCGGTCCTCGCTCGCCGGAGCCGTCCGGCACAGCGCCAGCGTGAACTGGGCGACGTGGGAGTTGCTGTTCCAGATCTTGGTCCCGGTAACGCTCCAGCCGCCGTCGACCTTCGTGGCGCGCGTGCGCAGCGAAGCGAGGTCTGATCCGGCGTCCGGCTCGCTCAGGCCCGGCGTGAAGAACCACTCGCCGGCGGCGATCTTGGGCAGGTACTTATTCTTCTGCGCCTCGGTCCCGAACCGGAGCAGCACCGCGGCGGTCTGTCGATCCGCGACCCAGTGCGCGCGGATCGGCGCGCACTCGGCGAGCAGCTCCTCGGTCACCGCGTAGCGCTGCAGGGCCGAGCGCTCGTGGCCACCGTACTGGCGCGGCCACGTCATCCCGATCCAGCCGCGGCGCGCGAGCTTGGTGGTGAATTCGAGCGACACCAGCATGCTCACATAATTCGGGCGCTTCAGCGCCCCACTCGCGCGCTCGCCCGCGAGGAATTTCCTAACCTCCTCGCGTAATTTGTCTATTACCGCTGGAAACGTGGGCGGCGTGAACCGCAATTTGTCGGTGATCATGGTTGTGTCCGCTGGGCGAGCCACGGGAATTCCGCGGCGTACGCGACTTCGAATTGCTCGATTTGGGGCAGATGTTGCAGAACCAGCCCGATGTCGTCGAGCCCGTTAAGGAGCCGATACTTGTACGCTGGATCGATCTGGAAGGAGTAGTGCTGGCCGTCCGGGCCGGTTACCGTCTGCGATTCCAGCTCGACGGTCATGGCGGCCCCCGGGTTCGTGCGCAGTTGCTCGCGCATGCGGCTGCAAACCTCGTCCGAGAGCACGACCGGTAGCATCCCGTTCTGAAGCTGGTTGCCGTAATGGATGTCACCGAAGCTGGGCGCTATCACCGAGCGTATGCCGAAATCGTAGAGCGCATATACCGCGGCCTCCCGGGACGAGCCGCAGCCGAAATTCGGTCCCGCGACGATGATGCCGGCCTTCCGGAAGGCCGGCTGGTTCAGCACGAAATCGGGCTTCTCGTTGCCCTGCTGATCGAAGCGGATATCGTGAAAGGCAAACCGCTCGAAGCCGGGTCCCCGAGCCTTGCGCAGGAAGCGGGCCGGCAGGATCTTGTCCGTGTCGACATACGCCATATCGAGCGGCGCGGCGACGGCGGTCAGCGTGGTAAAGGGCGACATGTGTCCTCTAAGGGTCTTAGTGCCGGGCGGGACGCCTCAGCCAGCCCGCAGCAGGCGCCTGACATCGGTAAGCTTTCCGGTAACCGCGGCGGCGGCAACCATCGCTGGCGACATGAGATGTGTGCGGGCGCCCTTGCCCTGCCGGCCCTCGAAATTCCGATTCGACGTGGATGCGCAGCGCTTTCCCGCCGGAATCGAGTCGCCGTTGATCGCGGCGCAGCCGGAGCAGCCCGACGCCCGCCATTCGAGTCCGGCATGCCGGAATACGGCGTCCAGACCCTCCGCCTCGGCCTGCCGCTTTACGGCAGTCGAACCGGGAGAGACCCAGCCGCGGACGAGTGCCTTGCGTCCCTTCAATACTGCGGCAGCGGACCGCAGATCCTCGATACGACCGTTGGTGCAGGTGCCGATGAACGCGTGATCAATCGCTATGTCCTGCAGGGACATTCCCGGCCTGAGCCCCATATAGGCAAGGGCCTGCTCCATGTGCTGCCGCTTGTCGCGGTCGCCGACGGCCGCAGGGTCGGGGACCACCCCGGTGATGGGAAGCGCGTCCTCCGGGTTGGTACCCCACGTCACCATGGGCTCGAGGCTTTCCGCATTCAGCGTCGCCTCGCGTTCGAATGTGGCGCCCTCGTCCGTGGGCAGCGTGCGCCAGTACGCGACTGCCTGCTCCCAGTGGGGCCCCTGAGGCGAGTAGGGCCGGCCCTGAAGGTACTGAAAGGTCCGGTCGTCCGGCGCGATCATCCCGGCGCGGGCCCCCGCCTCTATCGACATGTTGCAAACGGTCATCCGGGCTTCCATGTCCAGCTGACGGATGGCCGATCCCGCGTACTCGAGCACGTATCCGGCCGCTCCCGCGCTGCCTATCTTCGCGATGATCGCGAGGACGATATCCTTGCCGGTCACGCCTTCGGACAGCCGTCCGTCCACAATGACGCGGAAGGTCCGCGGCTTCTTTTGCCACAGGCATTGCGTCGCGAGTATCTGCTTTAGCTGCGAGGCGCCGACCCCGAAGGCAAAGGCCCCCAGAGCGCCGTGGGTCGAGGTATGCGAGTCGCCGCAGGTGATGGTGAGCCCCGGCTGTGTGATGCCGAGTTCCGGACCGATGACGTGCACGATGCCCTGCCGGGGATCGTCGATGCCGAAGTGCGTGACGTCGTTGCTCGCACAGTTGCGCTCGAGCAGCTCGATCATCTCCCGCATCTCGGGATCGGACACGGCTGCGAGCCGGGACGGCGCGTCCAGGCTCGGCACGTAGTGGTCGGCAACTGCGAACGTCTGGCGCGGCTTGCGTACCTTGCGCTCGCTCGCGGCCAGCGCGCCGAACGCGTGGAACGAGCCCTCGTGCACGAGATTCCGGTCTATGTGCAGCAACGCCTGCCCGCCGTCCTCGGCTGCTATGACGTGCCTCGACCAGATCTTCTCGAACATCGTCCGCGGTGCGTTCATGCGCGTTACGCTCCGGGCCGGGTCAGTCCGGCGCGCCGTTCCTCCGGAACGCCGTAGCGCTCCTCAAGCTTCTGTAACTCGGGCAGGCCGGCGACCTCGGTGAAGTGTTTGAAGTCGGCCACCTTACTGCGGATTTCCGCGATGCTGCCCGTGGCTTTCAGTACCTTCAGCACTGCTTCCATGGCGGGGATCGCTGCGAGCAGGACCCAGTTGGGATAGATGGCGAGCTTGAACCCCAGGCGCCCCAGCTCGTCCGCGGGAAGATCCGGCGTCTTGCCGCTCGCGGCCATGTTGTAGAGCAGTGGCACGCCCTTGAATCGTGCGGCGACGAGCTTGACCTGCTCGAGCCCGACCGGCGCTTCGATGAAGAGCATGTCCGCGCCCGCGTCCCGATAGCGCTCGCCGCGCTCGAACGCCGCGTCGATCCCTTCGACCGCGATGGCGTCGCAGCGCGCGATGACCACGAAGTCGGGGTTAACCCGCGCATCGCAGGCCGCCTTCACCTTGGCGACCATCTCGGCCGTCGGGATCACGCGCTTGCCGGCAAGGTGGCCGCAACGCTTGGGCAAGTCCTGGTCCTCGATGTGCACGCCGGCCACGCCCGCCTTCTCGAAATCGCGAATGGTCCGCCGCATGTTGATCGGATTGCCGTAACCGGTGTCGGCGTCGGACACCACCGGCAGGCCCGACGCATCGGCGATCCGGGCCGCGTTGTCTACCATCTCGGTCGCCGTGAGGAGCCCCACGTCGGGCATCCCCAGGCGCGTCAGGCTCGTGCCGAAGCCGGTCATGTAAACAACGTCAAAGCCTGCCCGCGCAACTAGGCGGGCCGCGAGCGCGTCCGCCACGCCGGGCGCGACAATACAACCGGGTTTCTGAAGCAACTGACGTAACTGGGTTCCGGGATGCACGTCACTCCCCCTTGATATTCGCTGCCTTGATGACTTTCGCCCAGCGCTCCATCTCGCTCCGCAGATAGGTACCAAACTCCTCCGGGGAATTACCTACCACGGTGCTGCCTTCGGCGATGAGCCGGTCCCTGAGTTCCGGATGTTGCACAGCCTTGACGATCTCGCCATGCAGCCGCGCGATGATCTCCCGGGGCGTTGCCGCCGGAACGAGAACGCCATACCAGACGCCTGATTCGTATCCCGGCAGGCCGGCTTCCGCTACCGTGGGAAGGTCGGGTGCAGCCGGCGAGCGCTTGGAGCCGGTCGAGGCTAATCCCCGCAGCTTCCCGGATTTAACGTGCGGCAGCAGCACCATCACATCAGAAAACGCCAGCGAGACTTCGCCTATCACAGTCGCTACTGCCGCCGGCGCCACTCCTCGGTACGGCACATGGACCATATTGATCTTCGCCATAACCATTAGCATTTCTCCCGAGAGCCGACTGGAGCCGCCGCCGGAGGAGAAAGTCAGCCTGCTGGGGTGCGCTCTCGCATACGCTATCAACTCTTTGACTGTTTTTACCGGTAGCGACGGGTGAACAACGAGCAGGTGAGGTGCCATGGCGATCAGGGACACTGGCGAAAAATCGCGCACAGGATCGTAGGGCGTATTCGAGTAAAGGCTGGGATTAAGCGCGAACGAGCCAGTCGTGCCCATTACTATCGTGTAGCCGTCGGGCGGGGACTTGGCCGCCAGCTCCGTTCCGACCATCCCACTGGCGCCGCCCCTGTTGTCTACCGTCACGGTCTGGCGTAAGCCTTCGGTAAGCCGCTGCGCCAATACGCGGGCGACGATGTCCGTACCGCCGCCCGGCGCATACGGCACGATGAAACGTATGGCCCGACTCGGATACGGTTGTTGCGCGAACGCGCTCGCACACAACAGCAGTGTGGACACGATGGCTGCGAGTTTTTTCATGTCGTGCACTCCTCCTAATTGTTGTCTTCAGTACGCGAACCGGTACATGCCGCCGTCGACCGGTATCACTGTGCCCGTCATGTATGAGGCGCGCGGAGAAACGAGGAAAGTGATGAGGTTCGCCAGCTCCTCGGGCTCGCCGAAGCGGCCCATCGGAATCTCCCGCTCGGCAAACGCCGCGCGGTCCTCCGCGGTTGGGTGCAGGCGATAGATCTGCTCGCTCATGATGCGACCGGGCTGTATGCAGTGGATCGTGACGCCGAGCTTCGCGAGGTCCCGCGAGATCGACTTGGACCACATGTGCAGCGCTGCCTTTGCGGGGAAGGCCGTGTTCGGCCACCGTGGTTCGTTGGTCCCGGTGAGGTGGATCACTCGCCCCCACTGGCGCTCTACCATGCCCGGCAGGAGCTCGTTCGTGAGTTCCTGAATGCGCGTGTAGTTGAGCGTCATGCCCTCTTCCCACGCTTCGCGCGGCGCGTCCCATTTCACCGGGCGGCTGCCGCCAGCGGAGTTCACCACGATATCCACCCGACCGAGCTTCTCCTGCGCCACCTTGGCAAGCTTCTGCGCCGCGTCGGCCTCGTACAGGTCCGTGCGCAGCACGACGGGCTCCGGCCAGCCCGCGGCGACGATCTCGCTCGAGAGCTTGTTCAGCTCCTCGATGCGTCGCGCGACGATACCGACCTTCACGCCCTCTTCCGCGAACGCCTTTGCGGTCGCACGCCCTATGCCCATGCTCGCGCCAGTTACGAGCGCGGTCTTGCCTTTCAGTTGGAGATCCATGTGACTACCTCGTGATGATGAATTTGGTTGGTTCGGACTCGTTGCTCAGGACGCAAGCGCGCCACGGCGTTGCAAGGTCAGGAAAGGCCACAGCTCTTCGCCGCCCATCTTCGCCACGGTCCGGCCGAGCCACATCGCCCACTCCACTTCAGAGCCGAATTCGTCGCGCCACGCCCAGAGCCGCCGTGTGCTGCGATGCAGTTCGTGCTCGTGCGTAAAGCCCATCGCACCGTGCACCTGGTGCGCGATCTCGGCCACAGCGCCGGCGGCCTGGCCGACCCGCGTCTTCGCGGCCGCGATTTCGAACGTCCCCTCGCCGCGCGCGTGCGCGGCTATCGCGGCTTGCGCGCAGGCGTTCGATGCCGCGACGTGCGTGGCGAGCACCGCGATCTGCTGTTGCACCGCCTGGAACCTGCCTATGGGCTTTCCGAACTGCACTCGCTCTTTGGCATAACGCACCGTCAACCCAAGCACCGTTTCGAGCGCGCCCGCCATAGCGACGGTCCTGCACAGGGCGCCGCGCAGGTAAAGATCGTCGTAACCGAAGCCAGTGCCCGCTGCCCCCACCGCGCTCGCGGAAATCTCCGTAACGTCGAAGCGCACGGTGTCGCGCGGCTCCCGTGCCTGGTTCCAGTCCTGCTTCTCGACAGGCACGTGATCCAGGCGCACGGTGACGGTCCGTCCGCCATCCTCGGCGAGGACGACCAACGTGCGCGCATGGTGCGCCCACGGAACTCGCCGCGCCACGCCGGAGAGCCATGTCTTGCCACCACGGCGGTTGAGCGTGAGCCGGTCGGAGCGGAGGGCCGGGGCAACTGTGGCGGGTCCGTCCGCGACCGGCAGCGCGGCCGCGGCGAGCATCTGCTCGGCGAGGAGCGTTTCCGCCAGCGGAACGGGCGCTGCGTGCGCGCCCATCGCCTTCACCAGAAGGTACATGTCGTCGATGTCACCGCCGGAACCGCCACGTGTCTCGCTTCTCGCCGCCGCGGTGAGCCCAGTCTCCTCGAGGTGGCGCCACAGCTCGGCCGGCCACGTACCCTGTTCGGCCGCGTCGAGCACGGCGCGCGTGCACTGATCACCGAGCACGCGGTTGGCGGTGTCGAGCAGAATGCGTTGCGTATCGCTCGCGGCACTCATCTCAGCCCCAGCCCTTTCGCGATCACACCGCGGATGATTTCCTTGGTTCCGCCCCGGATCGTGTACGAGGGGCTGTAGTAGAGCGCGCGGTCGAGGAGTCTGTTGAAGTAGTCCTCCGACGGCAGCGCCGCGCGCGCCTCCTCGGATACGATCTGGCGCGCGACAGCGGGGACTTCCTGGTCGAACGCGTTGCCGAGGTCCTTGATGAGCGCCGCCTCGAGGTTCGGCGCTTCGCCGCGCTCCAGCAGGGTGGCGATCGAGAACGACATCTGCCGCAACGTCCACAGCTGCGACACGAGTCGTCCGATCTTCTCGAGATCGCGTTCGTTCGGCTGTTGCGAGACGCGGTCCACGAGATGGACCAGCAGGCTGTAGGTATTGAGCCAGCGCTCCGGCCCGCTACGCTCGTGCGCCAGCTCGCCGGTCACCTGCTTCCAGCCGTTGCCGACGGTCCCGATCACCATGGCGTCGGGAACGAACACGTCGTCGAAGACGACCTCGTTGAAATCGTGCTCGCCGGCAAGGTTGATGATCGGACGCACCGTAATGCCAGGTGCCTTGAGATCGACGATGAACTGCGTCACTCCGGCGTGACGGTCCTCGTCGCTCCGCGGGGAAGTACGCGCAAAGAGGTTCATCATGTGCGCTCGGTGGGCATAGCCCACCCAGACCTTACGTCCGGTGATCGACCAGCCGCCCTCCACCTTCCTGCCGGCGGTGCGTATCGAGGCCAGATCGGAACCGGAGTCCGGCTCGCTCAGGCCGTAGCAGAAGAAGAGCTCGCCGCTCGCAATGCGCGGTAGGTAGGTGCTCTTTTGTTCCTCCGAGCCGACACCGAGCAGCAGCGGTCCGAACTGGCGGTCGGCCATCCAGTGCGCACGCACGGGCGCTCCGGCTGCCAGCAGCTCCTCGGTAACGACGTACCGCTCCAGGGAGCTCCGCTCCTGCCCTCCATAGCGGCGAGGCCACGTCATGCCTATCCAGCCCCGGCCACCCACCTTCCGGCTGAACTCCGGGTCCCAAGAATCCCAACCCGTCGCGCGCGTGAATGCGCCTGCCGAGCGCTCTTCGGCAAGAAAACGCCTCACCTCGGCACGCACCGCGGTTAGACGCTCGTCGTCCATCGCAACAGCCGTGAAGTTGTTCAATTCCATGCGGCGCTCGTCCGGGGAGAATCGCTTTTAGCCGGATGGATTATGCTTACTTTGCCTATGCGGCCCGCGCGCTAAATTCCACTAGATGGAATGACGGCCCGACGGCGTCGGACAGTGGCGAGAGCGGCTTTCCAGATGCACCGGGGCACTGGCGGCCTGACGCCGGGCCGGGTCCTTCCACATACCCTCCAGTGATCCCGCCGCTACTGAACATTGAAGGTGTCGAGCATATCGCTTACGCTCCCGGCGTCCTCGAAACGCCAGAGCCGCGCCAGAACGTCATCGGAACGGTCGCCCAGCACGGGCCTGGCGAGCTGGATAAACTTCGCACCGACTTCCGCATCTGACAGCGGGTTCTTCGGATGGCCTTTGGCGTAATGCACCTCCCTTACGAAGCGTTCGCCGGACTCTGTCGTCACCGTGATGCGGAAGGGATAGGCGGTGGGCCACGCGGCCGTAAGATCGGCCGCCGCGCGCACGTCTATCTTGCGCATCAGTGCCCGAATGCCGGGATCGACGATGCGCTCGTCGGTGAAGTCATCCAGCCACACGCCGCCCTTCGTGAGCGCAACCGCCACGACGTAGGGGATGCTGTGATCCGCGGTTTCGCGCGTGGTCGGCTGCCACTTGTCGCGCGTGTCCGCCGCGATCTCGATCGCGAACTCGTAGGTCTCGACCTCCACCGATTTGATTGCGTCGGCACTGCCTCTGAGCGCCTCGTGCAGTTCGAGCGCCGGCGTAACCGAACACTGCGCCTCGTAATCGCACGGGTAGCATTTGTACTTGGCGGTCTCGATCGTAAACGGCACGCCGTTCCCGCCGAATGGTGGCAGCTCGAAGGATGAGCCGAGCATTCGCTTGAAGCCGCGCGGCCCGTCGAACGCTTCCCCCGGCCCGGTCATGCCCCTTGCAGCCATCATCGCGGCGAAGATGCCGTTTCGCGCGGCATTCGGTCCCGCGCACCCTTTCCACATCGAGAGCTGCCCGGTCCGCGTCTGGTTCATGCTCGCGTTCGGCACCGCGGCCAGGGCCAGCGCGTGCGCGGTCTTCTCCCGGTCCAAACCCATCGCGCGCGCGCATCCCGCCGCGGACGCCAGCGCGACATAGATCACGTAATCCCAGCCGTTGCGACGCACGTCCTGGCAAACCGCACCCAGTCTGTCATGGATTTCGTAGGCGGCGACGATCGCCGCAATGGTGTCCGGCACGCTCGTGCCTGCGTATTCCGCGGCCGCCAGGACCGCCGGGATGCTGTCGCTGGTGTGACCGCTCTTCGCCGACATGCTCGTATCGTTCATGTCGAAATAGCGCGCCATCACGCTGTTGCAGAACGCCGCGAGCTCGGGCGCGCTGCGGTGGCGGGTGCCGAGGACCGTTGCCCCCGGTCGCCCCGTGACCTCGAGAGCGTGCTCACGTGCGATCTGCGGAGGCTCCATTGAGTAGCTGCCGATGGCGCAGCCCAGCGTATCGATCAGGAGCCGCTTCACCTTGTGAGATACATCGTCCGGAATGTCGCGCGGCGCGAGCCCGCTGACGTACCGACTCATCCTGTCGAGCGTCTTATCCATGTCAGAACAGGATGCGCGCGTCGAGGTTCAGGAACTGCCCCGAGACGCCGCTCATGCGGGAGAGCTGGACGAAGAACAACGCGGGCTCGGATGCAGCGTTCGTCCTGCGCAACACGTTGCCCTCGGCGGGCTCATTGGCCTCCCCGGGATGTGGGTTCTTGCCCGGGGCCACCACATTTACCTTGACATTGTAGGGCCCGAGCTCGAGCGCTGCGGACTTCATCAGCCCAAGTGCGCCCGCTTTCGACGCGGCATAAGCCGACCATTTTTGGCGGCCTTTCGAGCCTGTGCCCGACCCCATGATGATGATGTGGCCGTCGCGCTGCGCCGTCATCGGCGGGGCGGCCGCCTTGATGCAATGAAATAAGCCTTTGAGGTTCGCATCAAGGACAAGATCCCAATCTTCGGTCGAGTACTCGGTGATGAGCTTCTCCTTCTCGCGCCCACCTGTGAGGCGCCCGAGTGCCCCGCCCGCGACGCAGGCCATCACGTCGAGCCGCCCCCAGCGGTCGACAACCTCGTCAACCACGTGCTGCACGTCTTCGTAGCGCCTGACGTCGCCAGCACGCGAGAGAATGCGGCCTTCGCCGTGGCCGTTCATCGTCAGCGCAACCTCGGAAAGTGAACTTTCTTCGATATCGGTCAGCATGACTCGATCACCGGCCTGCGCGAACGCATGCGCAACCGCACGCCCAAGCCAGCCGGCCGCACCGGTCACTACCACGGTTTTCTGCATCGGTTTGCTTTTGTAACCCGAAAGGACGCTGCTATTGAGGCTTGAGGCCGCTCACCGAGACCACCTTGGCCCATTTCGTTCTTTCCGCCTGCATGAAACGGCCGAATTCGGCGGGCGCATTCCCAACGGTTTGAATGGCGCGCCGGCCTAGCTCATCCTTAACCTCCGCGGCCTGGAATACCTTGGATAGCTCGGCGCTCAGTTTCGTCACAACATCGGGTGGCGTCCGTGCCGGAACCAAAAAGCCGTGCCAGCCAAGGATCTCGTAATCCTCGACCCCGCTTTCGATCACTGTTGGCACGTTAGGCAACATCGCAATCCGGCTGCGCGAAGTAACAGCAACCGCTTTCAAGCGCCCACTTTGCACGAGAGGTATCGGCCCAGCCGACGCTGCAAAGGCTGCATCGATATGGCCACCCATCAGATCGGTGAGTACAGGCCCGGCACCTTTATAGGTAATCTGAGTGACCTTGATGCCCGTCGCGTGAGACAACCATGCGCTCGCAAGAAAGGGAAAGGTCGCACTCGAACCAAACGTGAGTTTCCCAGGGTTTGACCGCGCGTAAGCAATGAGATCGCGCGCTGAACGCGCCTGCACGGAGGGGTGCACCACAATCAGATACGGAAACTGTGTAGCCTGCGTAACCGGTTCAAAGTCGGTCACCGGATCAAAAGGTAACTTTGACTTAACTGCCGGATTCACCACGTGTGTAGCGGTTACGAGCAATAGCGTGTAACCGTCTGGTGCGGCACGCGCTACGATCTCGGTGCCTATAATCTCATCGCCACCCGGCCGGTTGTCGACGATGATCCGCTGCCGCACCGCATCCCCTAGCCTCTGGCTAACCATGCGACCCGTAAGATCGCCGAGTCCGCCGGGCGGGAAAGGCACGACGAGGCGTATGACCTTTGAAGGAAACGCGTCCTGCGCTGCGGCGGGAATAGCCAACAGTGCCCCCGCAATAACCAACCCCATGCGAATCATGCGTGCCATGCTCTCACCTCGGCGCCGGGCGATCTGGTTCACAAGCGATTCGCGCAGCGTGGGAACAAGCCCCTGAAGCGGACAGTGCGTGTGAGTCCATTTCTCTTTTGTCATTGCTCCTCCGTAAGCATGCGTTTCGATTCGATTTTGTTAGGTTTTTCATTATCGCGATATCGAAAAGCCGCGGAGTGCCTATATTCCACTTGATGGAATACCGCTGCACATCCATTTTCCGCCTCCACAAACCGAGCTGCACTCACATCAGATTAGCGAGGGAACTCGGTGTGTCGAAGCCACTGGGAACGATTAGATCACTGGCACCTCCTAGCTAGATCTTGCGTAACGAGACCTTGCATTCCGAGATGTGAAAGGAAGACTCGGTCGTAGCGCTTTAAACTATCATGCTGGAACGTGGCATCGTTGCACTGACGCACAGGCGGCTGGGATTGCGGAGACGCCTTCCGCACCGCCCGTTACTCAAGGAGTAATCACGGCCACAAAAACATCCAAGGCGCCTGCACTACTTTATGTTCGCATCACTCGTCGGAATGCGCCTTAGAGTACCTAACAAAATGAATCTCCTCCTGCACCAGGATGGGCGCCCCCGCAGCGGGGGTGTGGGTGGGAGCTATCCAACTGGGATTGTGTTAGGCGTTCTTAGCCAAAACTTATCCCTAGAAACCAGTTCCAATCGTCGCACCAAAGCCCAGGGAAATGTGCCGTGCTGCGAGAACGTGAAGCAGAGTGAGGTCATGGTTGGTTGACGTCGATCGCCAACTTTCTACTTAACATGCGCCGCAAATGTAGGAGTTCTGGAACTAGCTCGTTGCGCATACGGCCACGGGTGCACATTGCAGCCCTTACCCCGATATTGATGAGATAGGTTGGGCGATATTGCACCTGAATAGACGTGGCGATAGACATTATTCCAGGTAGCCAACTCACCTCACAGTAACCTTCGTCGTGTATCTGCTGTACCGATCTTCGTATCCCCGCTTCTATTTTTTTCCAGCGGCTCGCATGCTTCGAGCGAACTAGTTCGAACAACTGCGTCCGCTCAAGTGAGCTCAGGGTTGCAAGATATGCGTGACCGAGCGAGCTCAATTCCACTGGAATACGGTGACCAGTGGTGATGTGCCTGTCCATACCACCCACGCTGCGACGAACTGTATGTAGATAGACCATTTCGTCGCCGTCGGCGACCGCCAGGCCAACATTCACCTGAAGCTTGTCGGCGACGCGTTTCATCAAAGGCAACGCGGTAGGTAGTACATCCGAATCCACCAAGTAAGCTTCGGCGAGGCTCAAGACCGGTGCACCAAGCTGATAGGCGTTGGCCACAGGATCGTGGTGGAGAAATCGGCATGCCACCAGGGTCTGTGTCAGACGGCTTACGGTCGAGCGCGGAAGGCCAGTGAGCTCCGCTATCTCATTATTTCCCCGCAACGATACCCCCGGCCTGAACACACGCAGGATATCCAACCCGCGTTCGAGCGAACGATTGCGGGGTGACGCCCCTCTGGAACGCTTCAGGCGTCGATTTTTTTTCTTGCTATCTGCACTCAAGAAAACTACACCTTTATTCCATATTGTGGAAAAAGAAAGCCGTATTGGTGCAGTGAAAATAGTCCGTCCGGCCGACAAATAGAACAGATGGCATGGACAACTTCGGTTGCCTTTCGATGATCGGCTTCCGACCCAAAGCAGACGTTTGACCTTCACGGCGAACCGCGCGCGACATTTGTGCGAGTCGGTTTCGCGCCATAGGGTTGGCCGACAATTCCAAAACTACGCCTTGCCTGGCGTGAAATCGGGAATGAAGTCGTCCCACATTGTCTTCACCCGCCGAAACGATACTTTCTTAGGAGGAAGTTCGGTAATGAAACATGCCGCCATGGTGTAGTCGGGACGGACGACATCCAGGTCAAAGTGAATATTAGGGTTATCCAGTACGTTATCCGGAATATTTCGCACATAGAACGAATTGATTTCAAGCATAAGACTCGATTCCGGCATTAGCTCTTCGAGCTTTCTTAGGTAATCGATGTACCAGTCGCCGCTCATGGTCACGGTGGACTGACCAACATTGGCGGCGGTTGTCCAACACTGGATTACCCTTACCCATATTGGGGGCCGCGAGAACCCCTCTCCGGTTCGTGTTTGGGCTTCAGCTTTTAACGCTTCCGACCAATGGGCTTAGGCAGCGATGTTCCATGAACTAACTGCAAAACTACTACCCTTAGAATCTTGTGAGCAATTTGCTCCCCGTCCAGCTCACGCAACTGCTTAATATCGAGCATTGCTTCACCGTCGATCTCTGTCAGATAAGACATCACCTCCATTGGATCAGCAGCTGGCAGGGACACGAGCACAGACTTGACCTGGTCTGCGCGAGGCCCTCCGCTCATCTTGAGTAACTTTGACCCTTGTAGCTCATCCCACCAGGCCTCAATCAGCGTTAGCGCCGCCAACTGCTCGTCCTCGTTGACGGAATATCCTTGGAGACATTCCCGAGCGAGCCGGTTGAGCGCGCGGCTTTCGTTCAGCTCAGAAATGCTTGCGCTGCGCTTGGAACCCATGCGCGTTGATAGTCACCCTAGTCTGATTCGAACCCTTGGCTCGTAAATTTGAGCGTGCGGGCGTTTTCCGTGACCGTGCGCACGACATTCTCCGGCACACCGCCAGGTATCTCCGCCTGGATCTCAAGCGTAACTGTGACTTGAGCGCCCACGAGCCCTGAAAGGTGCGTGATGACTTCATCAGCGATGCGGCTCGCGTCGCGCCCCGAACGAGTCGGATCGAGCGAGACGCTGCCGTGAAAGCGTTTCGGTGCTGCTGCGACAGGGGGCGTAGGGCCAGGCCGTGGCCCGGGAGATGTGGGACCCGGACCGGGTGATGTCGGTCCCGGGGCCGCGAGCTTCTCCGTATCCAACTGCCGCCTCGCGACCTCCGATTTCACCAGTAGCCCGGGCATATCGCTGTCCATCACCGAGACTGCTTGCCCTCCACGCAACCCACGGTAGCGTCCCTCCCCTTCATCGAAGCTATCGGCGAAAGCGAAACTCTCTCGCTCCCACGTTAACAGCCCGAAGCCGTCCCGAACTGCGCCCACCAGCACTGAGGAGTCCTTGAGCCGTGGCAGGTAGAGATACCGGGCGAAGTCTTCGGCGAGCTGCTTGATGGCAACGTGATCACCGCGCCAAAGCGGCACCCCGTCGAGTTCCATGCGCAGCCGCGTGGACGCAAAGCCGGTGAGTAATAGCTCATCACTTCGCAGCTTCTTGCTCGCGCGCACGGCGAGCGCGTCGCCTCCCGAAAGCCGCAGTGCCTGCCACTTGATTACATCTTGTGGCTTCTCCTGCGTCGGCACCAGCAGCCACTGGTAAGTCTCCGGCAACCGTGCAGTGACCGCGCCATCGGCAGCCCTGAGCTGGATCTCGGCCTGGTTTTCCTGCTGAGGGTCGAGGTTCAACTGCGTCTTCTCTTTCAGAATCGACTCCCAGGCAAGGTATTTGCGGGCCGCCTCATCCAGGTCTTGTAGACGGGTCTTGTCGGCTGCCAGAAAGACAAGCGTGTTGCGGTAGAGGCGAGGCGTGTTTCCACGTGATTCAAGAATCTTTCGCGCAGCGGTTTCGGCAACGTTGTCCAACTCCTTGCTGTAGGAATGATCGACCCCCAGCACGACCAATCGCGCGTCCAGGTCGTCTGGCACGTCCTGCCCGGACTGCGGCATGGCATGGATACGGCTGAAATCACCCGTCCGGCGCAGGTCGTCACGCAGGCGCCGGTCGAGCTCATGCACAACCTTGTCGGGCTCGCGCTTGTACTGGTCAGCGCGATCCTCCGCCAGCTTGGTGACCGTCGGTTGCGTCGAGTACCAGTAGCGCGCACCGTCCTGGTAGAGGTAGGTTGCCGCCGCCGCCAACCGCCGCAGCGCATCGCCAAAGACCTGCGGTGACTCTCCCGGCATCACGCAACCGAGTTTCACGCGGCGATCCTCGAGTCCGCGATGCGCGGCTTGCGTGAGTGGTGCTGAGCCCAGGTAGATCGCACGGGCCACGCGCCGGCAGGCCGCGAACTTGCCGAGGTTTGCCACATCGGCATCCATTCGCAGCGGCAGCGAGTTCGGACCATCTACGTCCTTCTCGATCACTGGCACCCAGTTGTCCGAGAGGTAGCGCGTCAGCTCGAACTGCACGCGCGGATCGTCGATCGAGATGTTCGCCGGCAGGATGAGGGGGTTCCTGTCACCCTTCTCCCACAGGCTGTGAATCACCGCGGCCATCAGCCGCAGCACGCCGCGGGTGCGCTGAAACTTCACCAAGGTCGACCAATCGTTGTAAAGCCGGTCGAATATTTCCGGATGGATCGGGTAGGCCGCCTTGATGCGCTTCTCGTAGTCGGCGTCGCGACACTCGGGCGGAAATTCCGCCTGTTGCGCCTGGTAGAAGTCTGCGAACGCTCGCGCCACCACGTCGCGGTCCTTGAACTGCGCCGGATCGGCCAGCGGCTCGAACAGCCGCCGCCGCACGATCTCGAACCCTTCCTCGGCGCTCGCCGGCC
>CAZQJF010000004.1:0-22092 GCA_964593735.1 uncultured Streptomycetaceae bacterium
GCCCCCGCGTAGTGCTCGATCAGGATGCCGATGAAACGCTCGAAGGAACCCAGGATGGCCCGGTGCAGCATGACCGGCGAGCGGCGCGAGTTGTCTTCCGCGACGTATTCCGCCCCCAGCCGCCCCGGCATGGAGAAATCGAGCTGCATCGTGCCGCACTGCCACACCCGTGCCAGGCTGTCCTTGAGCGAGAACTCGATCTTGGGTCCGTAGAATGCCCCCTCGCCGGGCTGCAGGTCGTAGCGCAACGCCTTGCGATCGAGCGCGGTTTTCAGGGCGCTTTCCGCCTCGTCCCACTGCTCGTCGGTGCCGACGCGCTTCGGCGGGCGCGTGGAGAGCTTGACCAGGATCTCGTCGAATCCGAAATCGGCATAGACGCGCTCGAGCAGGTCGATGAACCGTATCACTTCCGGCTGGACCTGCTCCTCGACACAGAAGATATGGGCGTCGTCCTGCGTGAACGCCCGCACCCGCATGAGGCCGTGGAGCGCGCCCGAAGGCTCGTTGCGATGGCACGCGCCGAATTCCGCGAGGCGCAGCGGCAGATCGCGGTAGCTCTTCAGCCCCTGGTTGAAGATCTGGACGTGGCCGGGACAGTTCATCGGCTTCACGGCGTACTCGCGCGTCTCCGACTCGGTGAAGAACATGTTGTCGCGGAAGTTGTCCCAGTGCCCCGAGCGCTTCCACAGCGACACGTCGAGCACGCCCGGCGCTTTCACCTCCAGATAACCGTTGTCGCGCTGTATGCCGCGCATGTACTGCTCGACCTGCTGCCAGATCATCCATCCCCTGGGGTGCCAGAACACCATGCCCGGGGCCTCGTCCTGCATGTGGAACAGGTCCAGGTTGCGCCCGAGCTTGCGGTGGTCGCGTTTCTCGGCCTCCTCGAGGCGATGGAGGTACGCGTCCTGATCCTCCTTCCTGGCCCAGGCGGTGCCGTATATGCGCTGCAGCATCTCGTTCTTCGGGTCGCCGCGCCAGTACGCCCCCGCGACTTTCATCAGCTTGAACACTTTCAGCTTGCCGGTGGAAGGAACGTGTGGACCGCGGCAAAGATCGACGAAGCCCTCCTGGCGATAGAGCGAGATGTTCTCGCCTTCGGGTATGGAGGCGATGATCTCGGCCTTGTAGCGTTCGCCCATGTCGCGGAAAAACTTTACCGCTTCGTCGCGCGGCACCACCTGGCGCTCGACCTGGAGGTCGCGTTTCGCAATCTCCTGCATGCGCTTCTCGATCGCCGCAAGGTCCTCGGGCGTGAACGCGCGCTGGAACGCGAAATCGTAGTAGAACCCGTCGTCGATGACGGGGCCTATGGTCACCTGGGCAGCGGGGAACAGCTCCTTCACCGCGTGGGCCAGCAGGTGCGCCGTGGAATGTCTGAGGATCTCCAGCCCGTCCGCGTCCTTATCCGTGACGATCGTGAGGTCCGCATCGGCATCGATCAGGTGCGAGGTGTCCACGAGCTTGCCGTTCAACTTTCCCGCGAGCGCCGCCTTGGCCAGTCCCGGGCCGATGGATTTCGCCACGTCCGCAACGGATAGCGGTTGCTCAAATAGACGGACGGAGCCGTCCGGTAATCGTATATTCATCATTTCCCAAATCTTAGAGGCCGTAACAAAATGAAGGTTACGGCCCCTGATGTAGGGGAGCCTCATTTAACCTGTGGGAGACTATCCCCTCATTTCGTTACCGTCTCTTATATCATGATTCTTCAGCGATTATGAGCGCGATAGCTGATGCCCAAACGGCTGGCGCGCGGGTGGCACCGCGGCGGTGGCAGCCGCCCGCCGTGGTAGTTTTTGATTTCGCCGCCGCAACACTGTCGCCTCGCCGCTGTCTCAACGGTAGGTACAGCGAGGTGGCGTGTCCCTCGCAAACGCCGAGAACGCGTGCCGATCCCTGGTATATGTAAATAAAATCAATAAATTGCATAAAAAAATACCTGACACGCCGAGGCCCGCCGTGAAAACATTGACCCCCGATCGTGACCGTTCCGCATTGAACCGCGCCGAGCAGCAGGGCCGGTTCAGCGATTACGACGCGTACCTCTTCAAGGAAGGCGCGCACACCCGCCTTTACGACAAGCTCGGTGCCCATTTCACGCAGCGCGGGGACAGCACCGGCGTCCAGTTCAGCGTCTGGGCGCCCAACGCCCGCGAAGTCTCGGTGATAGGCGACTTCAACCAGTGGCGCGCCGGAGAACACCCGTTGCGGCCGCGGGAGGACGCATCGGGCATCTGGGAAGGGTACGTTGCCGGCGTCCAGCACGGCGAGTGCTACAAGTATCGCGTCGCTTCGCGCCATGACGGCTACTCAGTCGATAAGAGCGATCCCTACGCCTTCTATTGCGAAACACCCCCGCGGACCGCCTCGCGCGTATGGCGGCTCGACTACGGCTGGGGCGACGACGACTGGATGAAGCTGCGCCGCCGGGCAAACGCCCTGGATGCGCCGATGTCCGTCTATGAAGTTCACCTCGGCTCCTGGCGCCGCAACCCGGAGCGTCCCGGGGAGCCGCTCGGTTACCGGGACCTCGCCCACGGCCTGGCCGACTACGTGCAGGAGACGGGCTTCACTCACGTGGAGCTGATGCCTGTCGCCGAGCATCCCTTCTACGGTTCGTGGGGCTACCAGTGCACCGGCTACTTCGCGCCCACCGCGCGCTACGGCACGCCGCAGGACTTCATGTACCTCGTCGACCATCTCCACCAGCGCGGCATCGGCGTGATACTGGACTGGGTGCCTGCGCATTTTCCCGGCGACGAGCACGGCCTTGCCTATTTCGACGGCACGCACCTCTACGAGCATGCCGATGCGAGACAGGGATTCCATCCCGAGTGGAAAAGCTACATCTTCAACTACGGGCGGCACGAGGTGCGCGCGTTCCTGGCGAGCAGCGCCCTCTTCTGGCTGGAGAAATACCATATCGACGGGTTGCGCGTCGACGGCGTCGCGTCCATGCTCTATCTCGACTATGCCCGCGAAGAAGGCGAATGGATACCCAACCCCCACGGCGGCAACGAGAACCTCGACGCGGTGTCGTTCCTGCGCCATCTCAACGAAGCGGTCTACCGGGATTTTCCCGACGTGCAGACGATCGCTGAGGAATCGACCGCGTGGCCCGCGGTGTCGCGTCCCGTCTACGTCGGCGGCCTCGGATTCGGCATGAAGTGGAACATGGGCTGGATGCACGACACGCTCGACTACTTCTCGAAGGACGCGTTGTTCCGCCAGTACCACCACGACCGGCTTACCTTCAGCGCTTGGTACGCGTTTACGGAGAATTTCGTTCTGCCCCTGTCGCACGACGAGGTCGTGCACGGAAAGGGTTCCCTGATCGGCAAGATGCCGGGCGACAACTGGCAGCAGTTCGCGAACCTGCGCTGCCTGTTCGGCTACATGTGGGCCCATCCCGGGAAGAAGCTCCTCTTCATGGGCGGTGAATTCGGTCAGCGGCGCGAATGGCAGCACGACGGCAGCCTGGAGTGGCACGTCCTGCAGTACGCGGACCATCGCGGCGTTCGCGACTGGGTGCGCGACCTCAACCGCTACTACCGGGCGACGCCGGCGCTCCACGAGCAGGACTTCGACCCGCACGGGTTCGAATGGATCGATTTTCGGGACGGCCACAACAGCGTGCTGAGTTTCGCGCGCAAGGCGAAATCGGACCGCTCCCTGGTGCTGGCGATCTGTAATCTGACTCCGGTGCCCCGCGCGGGCTACGTTGTCGGCGTTCCACGCGGGGGCTACTGGCGTGAAGCGCTGAACAGCGACGCCAGGGAGTACGGTGGCAGCGGCATGGGCAACTTCGGAGGCGCCCACGCGGTGCCCATAGAGGCGCACGGACGCCCGCACTCGCTCACGCTCACGCTGCCGCCGTTGAGCGTTCTGCTGTTCGAAAACCAGGGCTAGCGATTCCGTGACCAGGAAAGCGGCCACCGACGGCCTCCGGCGGGTGGTCATTGAGAGCGTGACCCCGAGCGTGGACGGCGGCCGCTTCGCGATCAAGCGGTGCGCCGGCGACACGGTTGTCGTCGAGGCCGACGTCTTCGCCGACGGCCACGACCGCCTGCGCACCGTGCTGCTTCATCGCAAACGCGGCGAGCGGCAGTGGAACGAGGTCGAGATGGCGCTCGTCAACAACGACCGCTGGCGGGCGCAATTCGCGGTGGCGGAGGTCGGGACCTCCGAGTACACGATAGCCGGCTGGGTGGATCATTTTACATCGTGGCGCCACGATCTCGAACGGTGGACCGTGGAAGCCGACATTGCGATTTCGCTCGCGGTCGGCGCGGAAATCGTTGCCGCGGCCGCCGGCCGCGCCCAGGGCGACGATGCCCGCCGGCTCAAGGCCCGGGCGGCTGAGCTTACCGCCAACAAGACCCTCAAGACGCGCCGGAAGAAAGCGCTGGACCCGGAATTCAGCGCGCTCGTCGCCCGCTACCCGGATCGCAGCCGGGAGACCGTCTTCGAACCGCTGCTGGCCGTGACCGTCGATCCGCCGCTGGCCGGCTTCAGCGCGTGGTACGAATTGTTTCCCCGCGGCACGGCCGGGAAGAACCACGGCACGTTCAAGGATTGCGAGGGGCGGCTCGACTACGTCGCGAACCTGGGGTTCGACATCCTGTACTTCCCTCCCATCCATCCGATCGGCGTGACCCGGCGCAAAGGCCCGAACAATTCGACCACCGCCGGCCCCCGCGATCCGGGCAGCCCCTGGGCCATCGGCTCCAAGGAAGGCGGCCACAAGGCTATCCATTCCCAGCTCGGGACCGAGGAAGATTTCAAGAGCCTCGTCCGTGCCGCGCGCGCGCGTGGCATCGAGATCGCGCTCGACATTGCGTATCAATGCTCGCCGGACCATCCGTACGTCACCGCGCATCCGGAGTGGTTCCGCCGCCGGCCGGACGGCACGGTGCAGTACGCTGAGAACCCGCCGAAGAAATACGAGGACATCTATCCCTTCAACTTCGAAACCGATGAGTGGCAAGCGCTGTGGGCCGAGCTCAAGTCCATTTTCGATCACTGGATAGCCCTGGGCGTGCGGGTTTTCCGCGTCGACAACCCGCATACCAAGCCGTTCGCGATGTGGGAATGGATGCTCGCGGAACTCAAGAATGCCCATCCCGATGTAATATTCCTGTCCGAAGCGTTCACCCGCCCCAAGATCATGCATCGCCTGGCGAAACTCGGCTATACGCAGTCCTATACCTACTTTGCCTGGCGCAATACGAAGGCGGAGCTGACGGAATACTTCACCGAGCTCACCCGGTCGCCTTCGCGCGAATACTTCCGGCCCAATGTCTGGCCGAACACGCCGGACATACTCACGGCGCAATTGCAGACCGGCGGGCGTCCGGCGTTCACGACGCGTTTCACCCTCGCCGCCACGCTGTCGGGCAACTATGGAATTTACGGCCCGGCGTTCGAACTGCTCGAGCACGCGCCGCGCGAGCCGGGCAGCGAGGAGTATCTGCACTCGGAGAAGTACGAGATCCGCAACTGGGATCTCGCAAGCAAGGACAGCCTCAAGGATTTCATCGGGCAGGTCAACCGCATACGCCGTGAAAACCCCGCGCTGCGCGGGGACTGGCGGCTGGCCTTCCACGCCATCGATAACGATCAGCTCATCTGCTACTCGAAATCGACTCCCGACTGGTCGAATGTCATATTGGTAGTCGTCAACCTCGATCCGCGCTATCGGCAATCCGGCTGGCTGGATCTCGCCCTGCCCGAGCTGGGCATCGCGCCGGGACTCGCGTACCAGGCGCACGACCTGCTGACCGGCGCGCGCTACACGTGGCGCGGATCGCGGAACTACGTCGAGCTGGATCCGCAAAGGATGCCGGCGCATATCCTGCGGCTGAGCGTGGCGCGCCCATGAACGTGCGCACCGGCGAAGAGCAGTTGCTCCAGGATCCGCCCGCGGCGCAGCCTGGAGAGCGCGACGATCCGCTGTGGTACAAGGACGCGATCATCTACCAGCTCCACGTCAAGGCGTTCTACGACAGCAATGGCGACGGCATCGGCGACTTTCCCGGCCTCACCGAAAAGCTCGATTACATCAAGGACCTCGGGGTCAACACCATCTGGCTGCTGCCGTTCTATCCGTCGCCGATGCGCGACGACGGCTACGATATCGCCGACTATCACGGCATCCACGCGGAATACGGGACCCGCGCCGACTTCCGCCACTTCGTCCGCGAGGCCCACCGCCGCGGGCTGAAGATCATCACCGAACTGGTGATCAATCACACGTCCGACCGCCACCCGTGGTTCCAGGCTGCGCGCCAGGCGCCGCCGAACTCGCGCAAGCGCAACTACTACGTGTGGAGCGACACCGACAAAAAATGGCCGGACACGCGCATCATTTTCACCGATACGGAGAAATCCAACTGGACATGGGATCCGGTAGCCAACGCCTTTTACTGGCACCGGTTCTTTTCGCACCAGCCGGACCTCAACTTCAACAACCCGCACGTCGTGCGCACCGTCATGCGTGTCATGCGCTACTGGTTCGACATGGGAATCAACGGCGTGCGCCTGGACGCGATTCCCTACCTGTGCGAGCGCGACGGCACCAACAACGAAAATCTGCCCGAAACGCACGCCGTGCTGAAACAGCTGCGCGCCGAGCTGGACCGGCACTACCACGACCGGTTCTTCCTCGCCGAGGCCAACCAGTGGCCCGAGGACGTCGCGGAATACTTCGGCAACGGGGACGAGTGCCACATGGCATTTCACTTTCCCCTGATGCCCCGAATCTACATGGCGATCGCGCAGGAGGACCGCCACCCCGTCGTCGACATCATGCAGCAGACACCCGACATCCCCGAGTCGAGCCAGTGGGCGATCTTTCTGCGCAATCACGACGAGCTCACGCTCGAGATGGTGACGAGCCGCGAGCGCGACTACATGTACCAGATGTACGCGGTCGACTCGCGCGCGCGCATCAATCTCGGTATACGCCGGCGGCTCGCCCCGCTCATGCAGAACGACCCGGACCGGATCAAGCTGATGAACAGCCTGCTCCTGTCCATGCCGGGCTCGCCCATCATCTACTACGGCGACGAGATCGGCATGGGCGACAACATCTACCTCGGCGACCGCAACGGCGTGCGCACTCCCATGCAATGGAGCCCGGACCGCAACGCGGGATTTTCCAAGGCCGACCCGCAGCGGCTCTACCTGCCGCCGATCATGGACCCGGTGTACGGCTATGAATCGGTCAACGTCGAGTCGCAGACCCGGGATCTGTCTTCAATGCTCAACTGGATGAAGCGCATACTCGCGGTCCGCCAGAGCAGCCAGGCGTTCGGGCGCGGACGGATTTCATTCCTGAGGCCCGGGAATCGCAAAATCCTCGCCTATATCCGGGAATACGGAAACGACGCCGTGTTGTGCGTCGCGAACCTGGCGCGCTCGGCGCAGCCGGTGGAGCTCGATCTGTCGCGCTTTCGCGGGCGCGTGCCGGTCGAAATGATGGGCCGCGCCGCTTTCCCGCCGGTGGGCGAGCTGCCCTACCTCATGACGCTGCCTGCGCACGGCTACTACTGGTTCCGCCTGGCGACCGACGCCAAGGCGCCGTCCTGGCACGAGGACCGGCTCGCGCCCGACGATCTGCCCGTCCTCGTGTTGTTCGACGGCTGGAGCAGCCTGTTCCGCGATCGTGTCGTGCCGTGGCGTATCGCGATGGCTGAACGCGTGCGCGCGCAGTTCGAGCAGGAAGTACTGCCGCGCTACCTCGAGTCGCAACGCTGGTACGCAGCCAAGGGCGAAACGCCCGGGCGGGTGCGGCTCACCGATCACGCCTTGTGGGAGGTTGGACGGCTGGGATGGATGATCGCCCTGCTCGAGGTCGAGGGCACGGCGGAGCCCGCGACCTATTTCGTTCCGCTCGCGCTGGTGTGGGAAGACACGGATGAGGAACGCAAGCGGGTACTGGCGCCCGCGACGATCGCCAGGGTACGGCAGCAAGCCGAGGTCGGCGTCCTGGCCGAGGCTTTCGCCGACGAGGCATTTTGCCGGGCTGTCGTGGAAGGGATAGGCGCCGGCAAGGAAGTCGGGACCGCGCACGGAATGCTGCATTTCACGCCGACGCGGGCCTATACGCAGATCGCCGGCGACGGCATGGCCGAGCTCGCGGTCGGGCGCCCGCAGGTGCAGAGCAGCAATTCCTTCGTCACGCTCGGCAATCGCCTTTTTCTCAAGATTTACCGCCAGCTGCGGCCGGGAACCAACGTCGAGCTCGAGGTCGGCCGCTATCTCACCGAAGTGGCGCGCTTCCCGCATTGCGTGCCGGTCGCCGGCGCTCTCGAATATACCGGCGCCGACGGCGTGCCCGTGACGCTCGCCCTGCTGCAGGCTTACGTCTCGAACCAGGGCGACGGCTGGACATTCACGGTCGAATACCTTGCACGCTACCTGGAGCAGCAGCGCACCCTGTCGGAACCGCCGCCGATGGACGTGCACGGGGCATACCTCTCCATCGTCCGCACGCTGGGCAAGCGCACCGCCGAATTGCACCTGGCGTTCGCCCGCAGCTCCGGCGATCCGGCGTTCGACCCCGAAGCCCTGACCGGGGAAGACATCGCTGCGTGGAAGAAGCGGGCCCACGAAGAGGCAGCCGCGACGCTCTCGCTGCTGGAGCGCGCATTGGACAAGCTGCAATCCCCCGCGCGCGAGGAAGCGCGGTTGCTGCTCGGCCAGCGAGAGCGGCTGCTGGCGCGCATCGGCAGCTACGCACCGCAGCCAGGCAAAGCGGTGAAGATCCGGGTGCACGGCGATTACCACCTTGCGCAGGTACTGATCACGGAGAACGATTTCCGGATCATCGATTTCGAGGGCGAGCCGGCGCGGCCGCTCGCGGAGCGCAGGCAAAAGCAATCGCCCATGCGCGACGTCGCGGGGATGCTGCGCTCCTTCAACTATGCGCGGTGGACGGCGCTGGCGCGCGCGGCCCAGGTTCCCGACGACCATGGGCGGCTCGCGCCCCTTGCCGCCGAGTGGGAAGCCGAGGCGCGCCGTGAGTTTCTCGAGGCCTATGGCGAGACTGCCGTGGTTTCGACCGGCGGCGCGGGGCTGTACCCATCGATCGAGGAGGCGCGCCCGTTGATCGAGCTGTTCGAGCTGGAGAAAGCCCTGTACGAGCTGCGTTACGAGATCAACAGCCGCCCCGCGTGGGCCCGGGTACCGTTGCTTGGCATCCTGGCGCTGATAGGCCCGGCCCGGGACAGCCGATGACGACAATCCTTGGCAACGTGTTGTTCAATTCAGCAGCTTGTCGGGGCGTAAGCCCGGAAAGCTGCTAGCGGGAGGAGACTGCGATGGAAAAAGTCGACGTGATGCTGGAGCCGATCCGGGTATTCCTTGCGCAGATCGGCGCGTTCCTCCCGCGGCTGGCGCTCGCCGTCGCGGTCGTGTTCGCGGGCTGGCTCATCGCCAGAATGGTGCGTTTCGCGGTGGTCAGGGGCCTGCGCGCCATCAATTTCAGCGTGCTCACCGAGCGCGCCGGCATGGATGGATTCCTGCAGCAGGGGGGAATCCGCAGCGACACCACCGGAATTTTCGGCACGCTGGTCTACTGGCTGGTGCTCCTCGCGGCCCTGGTGATCGCTTTCAACAGCCTTGGGCTCACCTACATCACCGATCTCCTCGGGCAACTCGTGCTGTTCGTGCCGAAGCTGATCGTGGCGCTGCTGATCCTCGTTTTCGGCGCGTACTTCGCGCGTATCGTCGGCAACGCGGCATTCGTGTATTGCAAGAATGCGGGGGTGCAGGACGCGGAGCTGCTCGCGCGGCTGGCGCGCTACGCGATCGTCACGTTCGTCGTGCTGATCGCCCTGGACCAGGCCAACGTCGGCGGGGTGATCATCCGCCAGAGCTTTCTCATCATACTTGCCGGCATCGTGCTGGCGCTCGCGCTGGCATTCGGTATCGGCGGGCAGCGATGGGCCGCGGAGATGCTCGAGCGGTGGTGGCCCAGGCAACCGAAGGACGACGGACGATGACGATCATGATGCGTATGCGTAACGAGGTCGCCGACGGGCGCGCGGCCGCTGCTCGTGCCGCGCTCTGCCTGATGCCGTGAGAGGCACCCCGCGCACGATCATCGCGCCCGGCAACATATGGCGCGGCCGTCCCTACCCGCTCGGCGCAAACTGGGACGGAGAAGGCGTGAACTTCGCCCTCTACTCCGAGCATGCCGAGAAGGTCGAGCTCTGTATCTTCGATCCCAACGGCAGGCGCCAGATCGATTGCCTGGACCTGCGGGAGCGCACCGACTTCGTATGGCATTGTTACCTGCCCGACGCGCGTCCCGGCCTGCTTTACGGCTACCGCGTGCACGGGCGGTACGCGCCTGAGGACGGCCATCGCTTCAACGCTCACAAGCTGCTCCTCGACCCGTACGCCCGCATGATCGTGGGGCCGCTGCGCTGGAGCGATGCGCATTTCGGATACCGGGTGGGCGCGCGCCGCGAGGACCTGTCTTTCGATGCCCGCGACAACGCTTCCGGCGTGCCGAAATGCCAGGTGGTAGACCCCGCGTATACCTGGGGCGACGACCGCCGGCCGAACATTCCGTGGCAGGACACGGTGATCTACGAGATGCACGCCAAGGGATATACCAGGCTCCATCCCGAGGTGCCGCAGCAGCTGCGGGGCACCTACGCGGGGCTCGCGACCGCGCCGGTCATCGAGCACCTCAAACGGCTCGGCGTCACGGCGGTAGAGCTGCTGCCGGTGCACACCTTCGTCGACGACAAGCGGCTCGTCCAGCTCGGACTGCACAACTACTGGGGCTACAACAGCATCGGCTTCTTCGCGCCCGATCTGCGCTACTCCGCGACGGGCACGCTGAGCGAGTTCAAGATGATGGTGAAAACGCTGCATTCGGCGGGCCTCGAGGTCATCCTCGACGTCGTCTACAACCATACCGGCGAAGGCAACCAGCTCGGGCCGACGCTGTCGTTCCGCGGCATCGACAATCGCACCTACTACCGCCTGAAATCCGACGAGCCGCGTCTTTACGTGGACTATACCGGCACGGGCAACACGCTCAATACGGCTCACCCCGTCGTGCTGCACCTCATCATGGACAGCCTGCGCTACTGGGTGACGGAAATGCACGTCGACGGCTTCCGATTCGACCTCGCGGCAACGCTGGCGCGCGAAGAGCATGCGGTCGACCGCTTCAGCACTTTTTTCGGCATCATCCAGCAGGATCCGGTGATCAAGCAGGTCAAGTTGATCGCCGAGCCGTGGGATCTCGGCGAAGGCGGTTACCAGGTCGGTAATTTCCCCCCGAGCTGGACGGAATGGAACGGCCAGTACCGCGACGCGATCCGCTCCTACTGGAAGGGTGACGGCGACCTGGTGGGCGAGCTGGCATCGCGGCTCTCCGGCTCGAGCGATCTGTTCGAGCACAGCGGGCGCGGGCCGACCGCGAGCATCAACTTCGTCACCGCGCACGACGGCTTCACGCTGCACGATCTCGTCAGCTACAGCGAGAAGCACAACGAGGCGAACGGGGAGGAAAGTCGGGACGGCGAGTCGCACAACCGCAGCTGGAACAGCGGCGTGGAAGGCCCGGCCGACGATCCCGCGATCAAGGCGCTGCGCGAGCGGCGGAAGCGCAATTTTCTCGCGACCCTGTTCTTCTCCCAGGGCGTGCCCATGCTCCTGGGCGGCGACGAGATGGGGCGCACCCAGGGCGGCAACAACAACGCCTACTGCCAGGACAACGAAGTGAGCTGGGTCCATTGGGACCTCGGCCCGGAAGCCCGCCAGCTGCTCGACTACACGCGGCGCTTGATCGCGCTGCGCAATGCGCACCCGCTGTTCCGCCGCCGCACTTTCTTCCGCGGCCGCGGCGTCCGCGATCCCGAGGTGAAGGATGTGATATGGCTTGAGCCGGGCGGCAAGGAAATGACCGACGAGGAATGGAACCAGTCGTTCGCGCGCTGCCTCGGCGTTTTCTTCCCGGGGCGCGGGCTGGCCGAGCGCGACAATCGCGGCCGCCCGGTCGTGGACGACGACCTGCTGCTGCTGTTGAACGCGCATCACGACGAGATTCCGTTCACCCTGCCGGGCGCGCCGGAGGTGGGCTGGAGCCCGCTGGTGGATACGAGCGCACCCGACGGCAATTCGCCCGGGGAATTCTTTCCAGCGGGTGCGACGTATCCCTTGCAGGGCCGTTCAGTCGCGTTGTTCAGTTTCAAGAAAGGGCAATGAAGCGGCGCCACGATATGCCGTTCGGCGCAACGGTCGTCGATCGTGACTTCGTCCGTTTCCGCCTGTGGGCGCCCGCCGCGCGCTCCATCGACCTGTGCCTCGAATCCGGCGACGGGGAAGAAGCCGCTCCCATGTCGCGGCAGCCTGGCGGGTGGTACGAAGTGGACCACCGCTCCACGCGGCGGCCGTTGCGCTACCGCTACCGGGTGGACGGCGGCCAGAAGGTGCCCGATCCCGCGTCGCGCTTCAATCCCCTGGACGTGCATGAGCCCAGCGAGGTCGTGGATTCCGGAGAATTCGACTGGGACGACGCCGGCTGGAACGGACGCCCCTGGCACGAAGCGGTGATCTACGAGCTGCACGTCGGCACGTTCAGCAGCGCAGGCACATACCGCGGGGTCGAAGACAAGCTGTCCCATCTCGTGGAACTCGGCGTGACCGCACTCGAGTTGATGCCGCTTGCCGACTTTCCCGGGCGCCGCGGCTGGGGCTACGACGGCGTGCTTCCGTTCGCTCCCGACTCGACCTATGGCCGCCCCGAGGACCTGAAGCGGCTCGTGCAGGCCGCGCATCGCCGGGGCCTGATGGTGCTGCTCGATGTGGTTTACAACCATTTCGGCCCGGAAGGCAACTACCTGCAGCTCTACGCGCCGCAGTTCTTCACCGATCGCCATCAAACACCGTGGGGACGGGCCATCAACTTCGACGGTCCCGACAGCCGTGTCGTGAGGGATTTTTTCATTCACAACGCGCTGTACTGGCTGGAGGAGTTCCACATGGACGGCTTGCGCCTGGACGCGGTGCACGCCATACACGACGATTCCAGCCCCGACTTCCTGACCGAACTCGCGGCCGCCGTGCAACGCGGACCGGGCCGCGAGCGCGACGTTCATCTGGTACTCGAGAACGACTTGAACAGCGCGCGCCGGCTGGAGCGGGATGCCGAAGGCCGCCCGAGACACTATGTCGCCCAGTGGAACGATGACGTCCATCACGCCTTCCACGTGCTGCTGACCGGCGAGGCGGACGGTTATTATTCCGACTACTCCGGCGACCCCATCGCGCTGATCGGCCGCTGCCTCACGGAGGGGTACGCCTACCAGGGCGAGCCGTCGGCGTTTCGCGATGGCGCGCCGCGGGGAGAACCGAGCGCCGCCCTGCCCCTCGGCGCGTTCGTATCGTTTTTGCAGAACCACGATCAAGTCGGCAACCGCGCGTTCGGCGATCGGCTCGCGAAGCTCGTCGAGCCCAGGCCGCTCGCGGCCGCGGCCGCCATCGTATTGCTCGCGCCTTCGCCGCCGCTCGTCTTCATGGGCGAGGAATTCGGCGCCGTGACGCCCTTTCTCTTCTTCTGCGACCTCGGCCCGGAATTGAGCGCTGCAGTCACCGAGGGCAGACGCCGGGAATTCGCGCGCTTTCCGCAATTTCAGGAGCCGTCGGCCGCTGCAGCGATACCGGATCCTTGCGCCGCGCAAACCTTCGAGCGTTCCAGGCTGGACTGGAACGGTGTCGCGCGGCCGCCGCATTCGAACTGGCTTGCCCTCTACCGCCGTCTCCTCGCGCTGCGCCATCGGGAAGTCGTTCCCCTGCTCGCAAGCATGAAAGGACGGGAGAGGTCATTCCGCAAGATCGGCGAATGCTGCCTGCACGCGCGCTGGCGCGCCGGCGACGACGTGGAACTGGTGATGTACGCCAACCTCGGCGGCTCGCCCCAAGCGGTGCAAGAGGCATGTGCGGGCCGTCTGGTTTATTCCACGGAAGCGGCGCACGGCGGGTCGACTCCGCGCGAGACGCTCGCCCCGTGGGCGGTGACCTGGTTCATCGAAACCGCGAACGGCAGGCCGTGAGCAGACTATCGCCGTTGGATCGCTTGTGCGCCAGGTGCGGCATAGCGGTGGAGTATTCCGATATCTGGGGCCAGCGCCGCCACGCGCCGGACGCAACCAAGATCCGGCTGCTGCAGGCGATGGGGCTCGCCATCCAGGGGGCCGACCCTGCACGAGACGCCGATGCGGCGTTGGCGGGCATCGAGGAGCGCGAATGGCTGGCGACATTGCCCCCGGTCACGGTCGTGCGTGAGGGAGATGCATCGACGCACCTCACCCTGACGCTGCCCGCAACACGCTCTTCGGACGCGCTCGGCTGGCTGCTGCAACTCGAGAGCGGCGAGCGCACGGCGGGAACGTTGGCGCCAGAAGCTTTGCATGCGCTCGAAGCCCGCGACGTCGCCGGGGTGCGCTACGACCGGCGCACCTGCGAGCTTCCGCTACTGCCCGGCCCGGGTTACCACACCTTCAGCCTCGTGGAGGCCGGATCCGGCGCGCCGGTAGCGTCCACGCAACTCATCGTCTGCCCGGCGCGATGCTATCAACCGCCGGGCCTCGACGAAGGGGGCAGGCTGTGGGGACCGGCGGCCCAGCTCTACGCGCTGCGCTCCGCCCGCAACTGGGGCATAGGCGACCTGGCCGATCTGCGGTCGCTCACCGAATTCGCCGCAAGCGCCGGCGCGAGTATCGTCGGGGTAAACCCGTTGCACGCCGTGTTTCCCGGCCGGCCCGAAGAGGCGAGTCCCTACCGGCCCTCGAGCAGGACCCGGCTCAACGTGCTTTACCTCGCCGTCGAAGCGATCGCCGATTTCGAGGAATGCCCCGCGGCCCGCGAGCACGTGCGCGCGCCGGAGTTTCAGGCGCGGCTGAGGGCGTTGCGCGCTGCCGGGCTCGTCGATTACACGGGCGTCGCCTGCGCCAAGTTCGAGGTGCTCGAACTGCTGTACGGAAATTTCCGCGACCGCCATCTCGCGCGCGTATCGGCGCGCGCCCGCGACTTCCGCGAGTTCCAGGCCGCCGGCGGCGAAGCGTTGCGCCTGCATGCGCTCTTCGAGGCGCTGCAGGAGCGATTCTGCAGGGAGGATCCGGGGGTCTGGGGCTGGCCGGCCTGGCCCGAGGCCTACCGCGATCCGGCGGCGGACGCAGTGACAGCTTTCGGCCGCGATCACGCCGAGCGCGTGGAGTACTTCCAGTACCTGCAATGGCAGGCGGAGCTGCAACTCGCTTCAATCGCGGAACGCTCGCGCGCGCTTGGGCTGCCGGTCGGGCTGTATCAGGACCTGGCGGTCGGCGTGAACCCCGGGGGCGCCGAGACATGGGCGCACCAGGGACTGCACGCGCTGGAGGCAAGCATCGGCGCGCCCCCCGATGAATTCAACCTGAATGGCCAGGAATGGGGGCTGCCGCCGTGGATCCCGCAGCGGCTGAGCGCGTGCGGCTATGCGCCCTTCATCGCGCTGCTGCGCGGCGTCATGCGGCATGCCGGAGCGCTGCGCATCGATCACGTGATGGGGTTGATGAGGCTGTTCTGGATCCCGGCGGGATCGGGCCCGGCCGACGGGACATACGTGAGCTACCCCTACTCCGATCTGTTGGGATTGCTGGCGCTCGAAAGCCAGCGCAATCGCTGCCTCATCATCGGAGAAGACCTGGGCACGGTACCGGATGCCGTGCGCGCCGCCATGGCATCGCTCGGCATCCTGTCGTACCGTCCCATGTACTTCGAGCGGGACGACCATGGCGAATTCAAGCCGCCCGGCGCCTACGCGCGAGAGGCCGTAGTGGCGGTCAGCACGCACGATCTCCCGACGCTCAGGGGCTACTGGCTCGGCGCCGATCTCGCGATACGCACGGCCCTCGGACTGTTTCCTTCCGGGGAGATGCGCGCGGCCCAGGTCGCGGCGCGCGCCAGGGACCGGCAAGGCCTGCTCGCCGCGCTGGACCGCGCGGCACTCCTTCCGGCGGACACGGCCGCCCCCGGCGCCATACCGGAGGATATGGACGACAGGCTGGTGCAGGCGGTGCACGCGTTCGTCGCGCGCACGCCCGCGAAGATCTTTTCCGTGCAGCTTGAAGATCTCCTCGGCCAGGTCGAACAGGTCAATCTTCCGGGCACCACCGATGACCGCTATCCCAACTGGCGGCGCAAGCTGCCCTCGCCCCTGGAAGCCTGGCCGCGAGCCCCATCGCTGAGCGCTCTCACCCGCGTCCTCGACACCGAACGGGGATACAAGTCGCTCCCGCGCCCGCAGCCCGGCCCACGCGACAAGGACTCCCGCCCGACGCCCGCCATCATCCCCCGCGCGACCTACCGGCTGCAGTTCCACAAGGCGTTCACCTTCGCGCAGGCGACCGCGATCGTGCCCTACCTGGCGCAGCTCGGGCTGAGCCATGTCTACGCGTCGCCGTATCTCAAGGCTCGCCCAGGCAGCCAGCATGGCTACGACATCACGGACCACAACGCCTTCAACCCGGAGATCGGCACGGTCGAGGATTTCGAGCGCTACGCCGCTGCACTCAGGCAGCACGGCATGGGCCAGGTGATCGATCTGGTTCCCAACCACATGGCCGTGATGCAGGCGGACAACGCCTGGTGGCTCGATGTGCTCGAAAACGGCCAGGCGTCGAGGTACTCGGGCTATTTCGACATCGACTGGGAGCCGCTGGCGGAAGAACTGCGCGGCAAAGTGCTCATTCCCATCCTCGGCGCGCCCTACAGCCAGGTGCTCGAAAGCGGCGGCCTGAAGCTCGTGCTCGATTCCGCTGCGGGCGAGTTGAGCATCAACTACGACAAGCACCGGTGCCCCGTGGACCCGCGGGAATACCCGCGCATCCTGGGGCCCGCGCTCGAGCGCTTGCCCGCGGCCGATCCGCAACGCGCGTCGCTTCAGGATCTCGCGGGCGCGTTTGCCCGGCTGCCTGCGCGCACCGAGCTCGCGCCCGAAAAGATCGCCGAGCGCGCGCGTGACAAGGAAATCGGCAAGCGCGAGCTGGCTGCCGTGTGCGCGCGCTTCCCGGGTATCGCAAGCCTGCTCGCTGAAAGCATCCAGGCGTTGAACGGCCGGCCCGGCGAGGCCGCGAGCTTCGACCGGCTGCACGAGTTGATCGAAGCCCAGGCCTACCGGCTGGCTTACTGGCGCGTCGCCTCGGACGACATCAACTACCGGCGGTTCTTCGACATCAACGACCTCGCCGCGCTGCGCATGGAAAGCGCGAGCGTATTCGAGGATACGCACCGGCTGGTGCTCAAGCTGGTCGGCGAGGGCAAGGTCGACGCCCTGCGCATCGACCATCCCGACGGCCTGTACGATCCGCCGCAGTACTTCGAGCGGCTGCAGAGCCGGGCGCGCGCGGAAATGTCCCGGCGGCCGGAGGATCCGGGGCGTGGCGTGCGCGACGGGTGCATCTCCATCGCCCTCGAAAAAATCCTCGCCGAGCACGAGCGGCTGCCGGAACACTGGCCGGTCCACGGCACGACCGGCTACCGCTTCATGAACGTCGTGAACGGGCTGTTCGTCGACAGCGCGGCCGAGGCCAGGATGGACCGCACCTATGCCGCCTTCATCGGCCGGCACATCAACTACGATGAGCTGCTGCACCAGACCAAGATACTCATCATGACCACGGCGCTGGCCAGCGAGCTCAACGTGCTCGCCAATACCTTGAATCGGATCGCCAAGGCCGGGCGCCGCAACCGTGATTTCACCCTCAACAGCCTGCGGCGGACGCTGGTCGAGATCGTCGCGGCGTTTCCGATCTATCGCACGTACGCCACCGTGGACGGGCTGCGCAGCGAAGATCGCCGCCACATCGACTGGGCGGTGGCGTTGGCGAGGAAACGCAGCTCGATCGCGGAAAGCGGCGCGTTCGACTTCATACGCTCGATACTGACCGGAGCGGCGGCCGGCGCCGACGCGGGCTACCGCGAGCTTGCAGGCAGCTTCATCGGCCGTTTTCAGCAGTTCACCGCGCCGGTCATGGCAAAAGCCATGGAGGATACCTCTTTTTATGTCTACAACCGGCTCGTCTCGCTGAACGAGGTCGGAGGCGACCCGCGCACTTTCGGCTTCTCGCTGAACGCCTTTCACGCCGCGTCGCAGGACCGGGTAAAGACCTGGCCGCATACGATGCTGGCAACGTCGACCCACGACAACAAGCGCTCGGAGGATGTGCGCGCCCGCATCAACGTGCTCTCGGAAATGCCGGCGGCCTGGCGCCTGATGCTCCGCCGCTGGGCCCGGTTGAACCGCCGCAAGAAGGTGCGGGTGGCCGGCGAGCCGGCGCCCTCCGCGAACGACGAATACCTGCTCTACCAGATACTGCTGGGCGCGTGGCCGCCCGGAGCCGTCGATCAGCCGGGACTGGACGCATTCCGCGACCGGATCCAGCGCTACATGCTGAAGGCCGTCCGCGAGGCGAAGACGCACACGAGCTGGATCAATCCGAACGAGGAATACGAACGGGCTCTGTCGGGGTTTGTCGATGCGCTGCTGAAATCAGTGGAGCCCAATCCGTTTCTCACCGACTTCCTGCCCGCCCAGAAGCGCATCGCCCGCCACGGCATGTTGAACAGCCTCTCGCAGCTGCTCGTGAAGCTCGCGTCACCCGGGGTGCCCGATTTCTATCAAGGCAACGAGCTGTGGGATTTCAGCCTCGTGGACCCCGACAACCGGCGGCCCGTCGATTTTGCGCGGCGCGCCGGCATGCTGCATGAGCTCGAAACGACCTTCTCCACCGGAAAGCCCGTCGCGGCAGCCGCCCGCGGACTGCTCGACGCGATCGACGATGGGCGCATCAAGCTCTACGTCACCTGGAAAGGGCTCGCGGCGAGGCGGCGACACCCCGGCGTGTTCGAGAACGGCGGCTATCTTCCGCTGCCCGCGACCGGGGAACGCGCGGAACACTTGTGCGCCTTCGCGCGCGTGCATGAAGGGACCGCCGTGATCGCGGTGGCGCCGCGGCTTCACTACGGGCTCACCGGCGGAAACGAGAGCCTTCCTCTGGGACCGGAGACATGGGGCGACACCCACATCGCGCTTCCCGAAGGCAGATCGAAGTACCGGGACGAAATGACCGGCGTGGAATTCAACGCGGAACCGGTTGATGGCCAGCTCAGCCTGCCGCTCGCTGACGTGCTCGCGAATTTTCCGGTTGCCCTGCTGACGTCCACCGGAAACTAGAGACTTGGAACCTGGAACCTGGAACTTGGAACCTGGAACTGGCGCACGCGCCTAGACCCAAAGCATCAGCCCCAGCTCGAACGGATGGGTCAGGAGCTCGTGGCGGGGATAGACCCGGATGCGATAGTCCAGCCTGCCGCACAGCACCGGCTTCAACTGGAGCATGAAGCGGTGCTCGCTCGTGCCCTCGATCGGGCCGGCGGCGTTCAATTCATGACGGTCCCGCTTCTCGGCCGGTTCGTGCAGGCCGCGCGTCAGGAGCAGTTCGACGGCCACGTCATCGGGCTGCAGACCGTTCAGCCCGACGGCGACTTCGATCGGGACGCTCTCGCCGAACTGGATGCGGCGCCGGGGCGCGTCGAGCCGCCGCACGGCCACGCCGGGCCAGGCGCTGCGCACGCGCGACTTCCACGCCGCGACCTTTTTCGCGCCGTCGAAACTCCGCTCGGCGTAGCGCCGTCCCTGCGCCGAAGCCGGGACGTAAAATTTCGACACGTACTCGTTCAGCATGCGCGTTGCGTTGAAGCGCGGCAGCAGCGTGGCCATGGAACGCTTGGCCATGGCGATCCATTCCTCCGAATAACCCATGCTGCCGCGGTTGTAGTAAAGCGGGATCGTCTGATCCTGCAGGATTCCGTAAAGCGTGCGCAGCTCCTCGCGGTCGCGCCGTTCGGGCTCGATCGCGGGGGAAGCCGGCTTGATCGCCCAGCCGTTGTCGCGCTGGTAGCCCTCGTCCCACCAGCCGTCGAGCACCGACAGGTTGATGACGCCGTTCATCCCCGCCTTCATGCCCGAGGTGCCGGAAGCCTCCATCGGATACACCGGATTGTTGAGCACGACGTCCACGCCGGAAACCAGCCTGCGCGCGAAATGCAGGTCGTAGCCTTCCACAAACAGAATCTTGCCTTCGAATTCCGGCGTGCGGGCCACGCGCGTAATGGTCCGTATCAGGTGCTGTCCCGGCTCATCCGCGGGATGCGCCTTGCCCGAAAAGATGAACAGCACGGGCCGCTGCGGGTCGCTGATGATCCGGTGCAGGGCGTCGAGATCGTTGAACAGCAGCGCCGCGCGCTTGTAGGTTGCGAAGCGCCGGCTGAAGCCTATCGTCAGCACGTTCGGATGGTCGGGATCGGCGAGATGCAGCAGGCGGTCGAGCTGCGATTCGCTCCCCTGGCTGCGGAAATGCTGCTGCCGGACCCGATGGCGCACCATGTGCAGCAACTGCGCCTTGAGGTACTGGCGCACGCTCCAGAAGAGGTGGTCGGGAATCTCGTGGATCTGCGCCCAGGTGGCCGGATCGTCCAGGCGCCGCAGCCACCCCATCCCGAGAAAGCGGTCGAAGATGTCGCCCCACTCCGGCGCGAGAAAGGTCGGAATGTGCACGCCGTTCGTGATGTACGTGATCGGGTTCTCGTCGGTGGGAACCTGCGGCCACATGTCCTTCAGCATGCGTGATGTCACGCTGCCGTGTATGCGCGATACACCGTTGAGATAGCGTGCACCGCGTATGGCCAGCGTGGTCATGTTGAAATCGTGGCCGCCGGGGGGCTGGGCGAGGGCCATCACCTTGTCGGCCGGTATGCCAAGGTCGCTGCAATAGTTTTCCAGGTAGGGCGCGATCGTGCGCGTTGCGAACTGATCGTGCCCCGCGGGCACCGCGGTATGGGTCGTGAAAACCGTGCTGGCCGCGACCGCTTCGAGCGCGCTGTCGAAATCCGGGCCGTTGCGCACCAGGTTGCGGATGCGCTCCAGAATCAGAAACGCGGCGTGTCCCTCGTTGATGTGCCACACCGTCGGTCGTATGCCCATGGCAGCGAGGGCGCGCACGCCTCCGGCGCCGAGGACCATCTCCTGTTCGATGCGGGTCGTTTGATCGCCCCCGTACAGGCGGTGCGCGATATTGCGGTCGCGCTCGGAGTTTTCCGGCAGGTCGGTGTCGAGCAGAAAAAGCCCGACGTGTCCGATGCGGGCCTGCCACACCTTGGCGCGGACTTCGCGGCCGGGCAGCGTCACGCCGACATACAACTCGGAGCCGTCCTCGCGCTGCACCGGCGAGATCGGCAGGTCGTCGAAATCGGAATCGAAGTACTCGGCGCGCTGATTGCCCTCGCCATCGACGGTCTGCACGAAATAGCCCTGCTTGTAGAGCAGGCTGACCCCGACGAACGGCAGCTGGCTGTCGCTCGCCGCCTTGCAGTGGTCCCCGGCGAGTATTCCCAGCCCGCCCGAGTAGATCGGCAGGCTTTCGTGAAAACCGAATTCGGCGCAGAAGTACGCAATCAGGTCCCCCTGCGCGAAAAGTGTCGGATTCTGCTTGGGAAGCGGCTCGGAATGATAGGAATCGAAGGCCGAGAGCACCCGGTTGAAACTGTCGAGGAACACCGGATCCGAAGCCGCAGCCGTCAGCCGGTCCTCATCGATCCGCTTCAGCATCGCTTTCGGGTTGTGCCCGACGGCGTCCCAGAGCGCCGGGTGCAGTCTTGCAAACAGCGCGCGCGTCGCGCGATCCCAGCTGTACCACAGGTTGCCGGCCAGTTGCTCCAGCCGCATCAGGCGCCGCGGGATTCTGGGATTGACTTCGAGCGAGTACGAGGTGGGCTGTGGCATGGGCTACATCATGCCAGACAGTGCTGGCCGGGGTGTTGATGACGGAAAATCACGTGCACTGATCCGTTGCAAGGCGCAAGCGCCCTGGCCTGAATACTCCGCAGGGAAACCCATCCCACACCTGACGCGGAGTCGCACCGCCGGTGCACACTTCTTCGAATCCAAATTGGTAGGCGCGAGAGGACTCGAACCTCCGACCCCCACCATGTCAAGGTGGTGCTCTAACCAGCTGAGCTACGCGCCTG
>CAZQJF010000005.1:0-14240 GCA_964593735.1 uncultured Streptomycetaceae bacterium
CCGTGCTGCGCGCCGCGGCGGCCGTGCTCGGCAGGCGCGAAGAGCTGGCGCGGCTCACCGGCTCGCTGCAAATCGACGCGGCGCTGATACGCGCCGAGCTCGCATGGCTGCCGCGCTACAGCGTCGCGCAGGGGCTGGCTGAGACCGCACGGTGGTATCATGCGTCATCGGGCGCATGAACTGCGCGCGACGAGACTATCGTGCAATATGTCTTCTGGGCCCCGCTGACCGCATTCACCGCAGCATTGGTCGTCAACTGGTGGCTGGCCGGCAGCAAGTTAGCCGCTCTCACCCTGGATCATCCCAATCGGCGCTCCCTGCATCAGATCCCGGTTCCGCGAACCGGCGGGATCGGCGTGTTCGCCGGTATCCTGGCTGCGCTCGGCGCCCTTGTGTTCGACCTGCCGGGGCCGTTATGGCCCGCGCTCGGTATCGTGCTGGCGGTATCGCTGGTCAACGACGTGCGTGAAATCGCCGCCCTGTGGCGCCTGGGCGCTCACCTGCTCGCTGCAGCGGTATTCGTGACAGGCACGCTCGCAGAGCACGGGCCGGCGGTCATGGCCGTCGCCGCCCTCGGCATTGCCTGGATGGCAAACCTCTACAACTTCATGGACGGTGCGGACGGGCTCGCCGGCGGGATGGCTGTAGCCGGCTTCTCGGCCTATGGCGCCGCTGCCGCGCTGGCGGGCGGCACGGAATTCGCGCTGGTCAATTTCACCATCGCCGCCGCTGCCGCCGCGTTTCTGGTCTTCAACTTTCACCCGGCGCGCATCTTTATGGGCGACGCCGGTTCGGTGCCGCTCGGATTTCTCGCGGCAGCGCTGGGGACGATCGGCTGGGTGCGGCAGTACTGGCCGTGGTGGTTCCCGCTGCTGGTGTTCGCTCCGTTCATCGTCGATGCCAGCGTGACGCTCGCGCGCCGGGCGTGGAAACGCGAAAGAGTGTGGGAAGCGCATCGCGACCACTACTATCAGCGGCTGGTGCGGATGGGCTGGGGACATCGCAGGACGGCGCTTGCGGAGTACGTCCTGATGGCCGCGAGCGCAGGCGTGGCGTTGGCGGCGCTCGAAGCGCAACGGCCGGCGCAACTCGCGGTGATCGCCGCCGCGGCCCTCGCCTACCTGATGCTGATCGCCGGGGTCGAGAGCGCGTGGCGTAAATTCCAGGCCGGGATTCCGGATGAGGCTTAGCTGGAGACCCGCGCTTGCATTCACGCACGACGTCGCCGCGTGCGTCGCGGCCTGGCTCTGCGCGTTCTGGCTGCGCTTCAACCTGGAGATCCCCGGCTACTACACGTGGATCGCCTGGTATTCGTTGCTGTGGGTGGTGCCGGCGCACGCCGCGATCTTCTGGGTGTTCGGGCTCTACCGCGGCATCTGGCGCTATGCCAGCCTGCCGGATCTCAAGCGGATAATCAGCGCGATCGGCGTCGCCGCGGTCGCGGTGACCGCGTTGCTGTTTCTGGTCCGGGCCGGCGTACCGCGGTCCGTATTCATCCTGAGTCCCATCCTGCTCGCCGGCCTGATGTGCGGCAGCCGCCTCGCCTACCGTGCCTGGAAGGAGCGGCGATTGAACGTGTTGTCTGGTTCGCCCCGCGAGCCGGTGGTCGTTCTCGGCGGTGACGCAGCGGCGGCCAGCCTCATCAAGGACCTGGATCTGAGCACGCAATGGCGGGTAGTCGGAGTATTCGACAACGACCCCGCCCATATCGGCCGCCAGTTGCATGGCGTAAGCGTCGTGGGGCGCCTCGAGGACCTGCCCCGGTGGTCCGGCCGCGGAAGCGTCGGGGCGGCGATCATCGCGATGCCCGAGGCCTTGCATGCCGAGCGGCGCCGGGCGGTCGACCTCTGCCGCCTGGCCGGGCTCAAGGTACTGACCGTTCCGTCCTTCGACGATCTCATGAGCGGCAAAGTGACCGTATCGCAGGTGCGCCACGTCGAGCTGGATGACCTGCTCGGGCGCGACCCGGTGACGCTCGATGCCACTGGCATGCGTGGATGGCTGCGCGGCCAGGTGGTGCTGGTCACCGGCGCGGGCGGCTCGATCGGCGCGGAACTGTGCCGGCAGGTGGTCCGATTCGAGCCGCGCCTGCTGGTGATGTTCGAGCTGAACGAGTTCGCCCTGTATGCGATCGGGCAGGAATTCGCCGAGCGCCACCCCGGCCTTGCCACGGTATGCGCGATCGGCGACATCAAGGATGGCGCGCGCGTCGAGCAGGTGTTGCGCGCGCACCGGCCGGCTGTCGTCTTCCACGCAGCCGCGTACAAGCACGTGCCGCTGATGGAAGAAGGCAACGCATGGCAGGCCGTGCTCAACAACGTCGCGGGAACCCTTTCCCTTGCACGGGCGGCCGCCGCGCACGGCGTGGAGAAGTTCGTGTTCATATCCACCGACAAGGCCGTGAACCCGACGAGCGTGATGGGCGCGAGCAAGCGCCTCGCGGAGATGGTGTGCCAGTCCCTGCAACAGCATGAAAAAACGCGTTTCGTGATGGTCCGCTTCGGCAACGTTCTCGGCAGCACGGGCAGCGTGATCCCCAGGTTTCGCGAGCAGATCACCGCGGGCGGTCCCGTCACCGTTACCCACCGCGAAATCACACGCTACTTCATGTCCATACCGGAAGCCGTTCAGCTCGTGCTCCAGGCCGGCTTGATGGGCTCCGGCGGAGAGATCTTCGTGCTCGACATGGGGGAGCCGGTCAGGATCGCCGATCTCGCGCGCGACCTCATCAAGCTGTCGGGATTCAGCGAAGACGACATCCGGATCGTCTATACCGGCCTGCGGCCCGGGGAGAAACTCTACGAGGAGCCGCTCGCGGCCGGCGAAAACACGCTTCCCACCCCGCATCCCAAGCTCAAGATCGCGCAGGCGCGCCAGGAAGACGGCGTGTGGCTGGCGGCACTGACGGACTGGCTGCAGCGCGAGGGCGCCTGCGCCGATGACGAAGTGCGCCTCGGCCTCGCGCGCTGGGTGCCGGAGTATTCCCGTGCGAACGAGGCGAACGAGGGCGCCCGCCTTCCGGAATCGATCGAAAATGGACGAAAATGACGGCGATCGGCGTATGAATGACTCGCTGGGCCTGGAGCAGATTTACGTCGTCAATCCGCGCTCGTTCGACGCGCGTCGCCGGAGCATCACGGCAGAGCTGGCACGTTTCTGCCTGGTGGCGGAGTTCATTCACGAATGGGACCCGGAGGATATTACGGAGGAAGTCAGCCGGCAGACTTTCACCGAAGACGTCAATATCCGGCAGCAATCCTGCGGGCTCAAACATATCACCGCCCTGCGCAGCATCGTGGCGCGCGGCCAGCGGCGGGCTCTCGTCCTGGAAGACGATGCCCTGCTCGCCCCGGGATTCGCTGACGGCGTGCGCGCGGCGCTCGCGGAATGGGGGCGCTATCCACAGCCGTCGGTGATTTTTATCGGCTGCGGCGGAAATTTTTACACTCCGAAGAGCATGCGCAGGCCGGGACAGCGGCTGTACCCGGGACGGCGCGGGCGATTGACCGATTCCTACATCATCGGCGTCGAAGCCGCCCAGGTGCGGCTGGACTGGATCGCGGCGCACCGTATATCCCAGCCCATCGATAACCAGTTCGAGATCATCGATCGCGCTACGGGTATCACGATGCTGTGGCTCGAAGAGCCGGTGGTCGAGCAGGGAAGCAAGACGGGGCTGTTCGACACCACGGTCGATCCAGGGTCGCAATGGCCCTCCTGGCTGCAGGCACTGATCTTTCGCTGGGAAAAATTCCGCCGCGGGTATCTGTACCAGCTCTGGCGATGAGCCATCCGGTGAGTGATGCGATGAATGAGCTGCACGTCGGTTCCTCCGCCTGGTCCGGATGGGGCGAGCGGTGCCTGGCCGTAAGCCGCGGCGCTGCGGTGACGGCCGTCGGCGTCGTTCCCTTTTCGACGGCGCTCACCAGCATTGCCTGCGCTGTCATGGTTGCGAGTTGGGCGGTGTCGGGGCGGGTAGTCGCTACGCTGAGCGCAACTCTGCGGCAGCCGTTGGGGGCCGCGTTGCTCGTATTCCTGGTGCTCGCGTCGGCCGGAATTCTCTACAGCTCGGCGCCCTGGCCCGCGCGCCTGGAGACGTTATGGGGATGGCGCAGACTCGGCTATGCCCTGATCCTGCTTGGCATCTTTGCCTCCGTAGCATGGAGGCAACGATTTATCTCTGTCTTCCTTGCGATGGCAAGCCTCGGCGTCGTCATGTCGTTTCTATCGTGGGTGCAGATCCTGGGCTCGAAATCCGGCGATTACCCGGGGATCGTGCTCCAGAACCATACGACGCAAGGTATCGTGTTCAGCCTGGCCATACTATGCGCGGCCCACTACGCGAGAAGCGCATCCGCGCGGACGCGTTACGTGCTGATCGCGATGATGGTGGTGTTCGCCGGCAACGTACTATTCGTGACCCCCAGCCGCAGCGGCTACTTGTCCGTGGGCGTCGCGTCCGTTGCTGCGGCAGCCATGCTATTTGGATGGCGCAGAATCCATGTCTGGTTGCCTGTCGTCCTGTCGCTGGCGGCTTTGACTTTCGCGACATCGCCCCTGCTCCGCGACAGGATCAGCCAGGGGTGGAATGAATTCGCCGGAGGCGGCGCCACCGCGACGCTTACATCGATGGGGACACGCGCGGTTTTCTACGCCACGACGATCGAGCTCATCCGTGAGCGCCCGGTCTTCGGTCACGGCACGGGAAGCTTCGGCACCGAGTACAGCGCGCGCGTTGCGCGCCGCTACACCGACTGGCGGGCTACCCCCAGCACCGATCCCCACAGCCAGTATTTATACATCGCCATGGAACACGGCATCGTAGGACTCGCCGCGTTCATCGCGGTCCTGATCGCAGGGTTTCTCTCGGCGCGCGCCAGTCATTACGGCTGGATCGGCGGCACTGCTCTCGCCATCTGGTGCCTCACGAGCGTCTTCAACTCGCACTTTCGCACGTTCCCCGAGGGGCATCTGATCGGACTGTTTCTGGGTGCAATGCTCGCTGCGGCGCCTCCCGCAGCTCCCGGCTCGCCGGCGCGCTCCGGATGAGGTTTTCACGCTCACCCTGTTACCTCCGAGAGTTGCTACTTCCGGGATCCCGAGTTTATGCTCCTAGCAGCCTGTCGGACTTGAAGCTCCGACAGGCTGCTAAATGCAAAACCGCCCGCAGACTTACAATACAGCGGGATGAAAAGACCTGCTTTGAACATCTATAAGGACACGAGAGGAGCCGATTCATGTATTTTGAATCCAATTCCTGCCGTTTTCCTGCGGGCGGTTTTGCTTAAGGAGTGTGTCGGAACCAAGTCCGACACACTCCTAGAGCAGCGATGAATGATGGATTGTGAACACCGAGCCGGGACAGCCTGACGGGACGACGCAAGCAAGAGGCCCCCGCAAACACGAAAACGGGGCAGGCCTGTCGGTCATCGTCATCACAAAAAACGAGGAAGCCGCGATAGGGCGCTGCCTGGAGTCCGTGCGATGGGCGGATGAAATCATCGTCGTGGATTCCGGGAGCACCGATCGCACGCCGGCCATCGCGCGCCAATCGGGCGCTCTGGTTCATGTCACACCCGACTGGCCCGGGCCCGGCCCGCAGAGAAATCGCGCCATAGCGCACGCCACGCGGGATTGGGTGCTCGCGCTCGATGCGGACGAGTGGGTCAGTAGCGCACTGCGCGACGAGATTCGCGCCGTCATCGAAGCCCCCATCCGCCACGACGCTTACCGCATGCCGCGCCTGTCGAGTTACTGCGGCCGCTACATGCGCCACGGCGGCTGGTGGCCCGACCACGTCGTGCGACTGTTTCGCCGCGGGTCTGCGAGATACTCCGACGGCCTCGTACACGACCACCTGCTGTGCGACGGTTCCGTGGGGACGCTGGAGCAGCACCTGCTGCACGAGTCCTTTCGCGACCTGGAGGAAGTGCTGGAAAAGGTGAACGGCTATTCGACGCCCGGCGCGCTCATGCTGCACCGGGAGGGCCGCCGCGGCTCGCTGGCAGTCGCCGTCGCCCATGGCCTGTGGACGTTCTTTCGCACCTACATTCTCCGCGCCGGGTTTCTGGATGGCCGGCACGGATTGATGCTGGCGATTTCCAACAGCGAGGGCACCTACTACAAGTACGTCAAGCTGATGCTCCTCGCTGAAAAAGACAAGTAATTGAGTGATTGGGTGTCCGGGTCGTTGTTCACCCGATCACTAAATCACCCCTGAACGCAAACGCATGCAAATTTGCGTCATCGTTACCACTTACAACCGGCCCGACGCGCTCGCCGCCGTGCTCGACGGCTACTTGGCCCAGGATACGCACGAATTCGAGCTGATCGTCGCCGATGACGGCTCGACCGACGAGACGCGCCGGCTGATCAATGACTATGCGCCACGCGCGCCGTTTCCGGTAAAGCACGCGTGGCAGGAGGACCGGGGCTTTCGCGCCGCGGCCGCCCGCAACCGGGCGCTCGCCGCCACGGGGTCGGAGTACGTGATTTTCAGCGACGGCGATTGTGTGCCTCCGGCGCAATTCGTCGGCCGCCACCGCGCGCTGGCCGAGCCGGGATATTTCGTCGCGGGCAATCGCATCCTGTTGTCCGAGCGGTTTACCGTCGATGTGCTGAGGGAGCGCGTTGCGATACATGAATGGAGCCACGTCCGGTGGGTTCGTTCCTGGCTGCGGGGAGACGTCAACCGGTTGCTGCCGCTGCTCGCGCTCCCGGACGGTGCTTTCCGCAGGCGCACGCCGCGGCGGTGGGAAGGCATCAAGACGTGCAACATTGCAGCCTGGCGCGCGGATCTCGAGCGCGTCAATGGCTTCGACGAAGCCTACGTGGGCTGGGGGCTCGAGGACTCCGATCTGGCGATCCGGCTCACGCACGCCGGCATCATGCACAAGAGCGCCCGTTTCGCGGCGCCGGTGTTTCACCTCTGGCACAAGGAGTGGGACCGCAGCCGGCTGGCCGGGAACCAGCGGCTGCTGGACGATCTCCTGGCGTCCCGGCGCATCGAGGCAACGGCAGGTCTCCGCCAACACGTTGCGGCCGCTGCCACGGAATCAAACCGAAAGACGCAAAGTTAGAAGCTGATGATTTCGGCCACGGAACCACACGGAAAAACGCGGAATCAAACAACAGGGATGCAGCCGTGGGCCGGCGTGGAATTTATGGACAGATGTGCCCATTTCGGCTTGATCATTCCTTGTCTTGCGTTTCATTTCCGTGTATTTCCGTGTGTTTCCGTGGCTAAATTCTGTTCTTGATGTTGGGGATGGCTTCTTTGCCGATTGCGCAACCCCGCACTATCCTGGTGGTCGTGACGCGCCGCATCGGCGACGTGCTGCTTGCGACACCCTTGATCCGGTCGTTGAAGCGCGCCTGGCCCGAAGCTTCCGTTGATGTGCTCGTATTCGAAGGTACGCAAGGCGTCATCGAAGACTATGCCGACGTGCGGCGCATCCTCCAGATCCCTCCGCGGCCCGGCCTGCTCCGGCACCTGGCCTTCGTGCTGAGACTCGCGCGGCGCTACGACGTGGCCTTGTCTCTCGTGCCTGGAGACCGGCCGACGTTCTACGCCTATGTCGCCGGGCGCTGGCGCGCAGGGCTCCTGCTGCCGACGAAGAAGGAAAGCTGGAAGCGGCGCTTCCTGCACCGGTGGATCGCTTTCGACGAACGCAACACTCACACGGTGGCCATGCACCTCGCGCTCGCCGGGGCGATCGGGATCGCGCCGCAGCGCGAGATTGCCGTCTCATGGAGCGACCGTGAGGCGCGGGAGGTGGACGCACTGCTCGGCGCCGGGCGCGTCCCTTATGCAGTGCTGCATCCGTTTCCGAAATTCAACTACAAGATGTGGCGGACGGAAGGCTGGATCGAGATCGCGTCCTGGCTCGACGAGCGCGGCTATCGCAGCGTGATTTCCGGCGGACCGGACGCGCAGGAGGTGAGCTACGCCGGCGAGCTTGCCCGCGCCATGCCGCAAGGCACGCTCAATCTCGCGGGCAGGCTCACGCTGGGCGGGACGGGCTGCCTGCTCGCTCGCGCCGCACTTTACGTGGGCCCGGACACGGCGGTCACCCACATGGCCGCGGCGCTCGGCACGCCGACGGTCGCGCTCTACGGGCCGACCAATCCGGTGAAGTGGGGACCGTGGCCGCGCGGCTACGACGGCAGCGGCAACCCGTGGCGGCGCCTGGGCAGCCAACGCTCCGGCAACGTGTTCCTCCTGCAAGGCGCCGGCGCCTGCGTGCCGTGCCACCTCGAAGGCTGCGATCGGCACGTGGCGAGCTTCAGCGATTGCCTGCAGCAGTTGTCAGCCGCGCAGGTGACCGCGGCCATTGAAGCAGTAACGCGCAGAACCGGGGCGCCGGGCTCTGCCGCCATCACGCAGCACCGGATCTGAATGGCGCCGAGCGAGGACATGGTCGCGAGAAGCTCACCCCTGGCTCCCCACGACGATCCCCGCGCAGACCAGCACGAGGCCCGCGATCTTCAGCAGCGTCACCGGTTCTTGCAGGAACCACGCCGAGCCCAGCATCACCAGCACGAACGCGAGGCTCATGAACGGATACGCGTGCGAGAGGTCCAGCTTCGTCATCGCCGCCATCCAGGCAATCGCCGCGACCAGGGCCGCCGCCAGGGCGGAAATAATCCAGGGATTCAGCAGTAGCCGCGCGAGGAACAGGATCTTGTCGCCCGGCTCCGCGGGGAAAGCGCCGGCGGCGGCTACCTGCCACTTGATGACGAGCTGGCCGTAGGTGGTAAGCAGGATGGTGAGAAACACATAGCCGTAGCTCATGTCTTGGTCCTTGGAGCGCCTGTCAAAATGAAAGACAGGCGCCCTGATATGCGGCTTCAGGCGGCCGTCAGGAACTGCGTCCGGTATAGTTTGTCGTAAATGCCCCCGCGCTCCAGCAGCTCGCGGTGGGTTCCGATTTCCGCGATGCGGCCGCGGTCGAGCACCACGATGCGGTCTGCTTTCTCCACGGTCGAGAGGCGGTGTGCGATTACGAGGGTGGTGCGGCCCCGCATCAACGCTTCCAGCGCCGCCTGCACCTGGCGCTCGGACTCGGTATCGAGCGCCGATGTCGCCTCGTCGAGCACGAGCACGGGCGCGTTCCTGAGGAGCGCCCGCGCGATCGCTATCCGCTGGCGCTGCCCGCCCGAGAGCTTCACGCCGTTCTCCCCCACCAGGGTCGCCGTGCCCCCGGGCAGATGGCGGATGAACTCCATGGCATGCGCCGCCTCCGCTGCGGCAGCTATGTCCTTCTCGCTCGAAGGATTCATCGCCCCGTATGCGATGTTGGCCGCCACCGTGTCGTTGAACAACACGACCTCCTGGCTCACCACCGCGATGTTGGCGCGCAGGCTGGCGAGCGTGAGGGTCTCCAGGTCGTGCCCGTCGAGGAGCACGCGCCCGCGCGACGGGTGATAGAAGCGCGGCACGAGGTTCGCCAGCGTGCTCTTGCCGGCGCCCGAAGGTCCGACGAGCGCCACTGTCTCGCCCGGCGCGATCGCCAGGCTCACCGAATCCAGGGCGGGCCGCGACGGGTCGCCGTAAACGAGGCTCACGTCCTCGAAACGGATCCCGCCGCGCGCGCGGCCGATGGCGATCGTGCCCCGATCGGGTTCCTCCTGCTCGTCGAGGAGCGCGAATATGCTCTCGGCGGCCGCCAGCCCCTTTTGCAGGTGTTCGTTCACGTCCGTGATGCGTTTGAGCGGGGCGGTCAGCAGCAGCATGCCGGTGATGAATGCGACGAACTCGCCGACGGACAATTCGGCCGCGCTCGACTGCAAAGTCGCGGTGTAGATAATGACCGCCAGTGCCACCGCCGCTATCAGCTGCACGATGGGCGTGCTCGCCGCCGCCGCCGAGATCTGCTTCATCACGTTGCGGCGCACCCGGTTCGCCTCGTCGTCGAACCGGCGCTTTTCGTAGCTCTGCCCGCCGAAGAGCTTCACCACACGATGCCCGCCGATCGCCTCGTCGATCACCTGCGTGATATCGCCCATCGCCCGCTGGACCTCGCGGCTGGAGGCGCGCAGGCGCCGGCTTACCGCACGCACGACGAGCACGATGAGCGGGGCCATCATCAATGCCAGCAGCGTGAGCGGCCAGTTGAGCCACAGCAGGTACGCCAGCAGCCCCACGATGGCCAGCGTGTCCCTGAACACGATGGTGAGCACGCTCGTGGCCGCGGCCGTCACCTGCGTCACGTCGAAGGTGAGCTTGGAGACGAGGCTGCCGGCGGGCTGGTTGTCGAAATACGCCGCCGGCAGCGCGAGCAGCTTCGCGAACATCGCGTTGCGCAGATCCGCGACCACGCGGCTGCCGACCCAGCCCATGGCATACGTTGCGAGGTAGGTCGCCAGCCCACGGAGCGCGAACAGCCCCACGATCGCCGCCGGGATCCAGCGCATGATCCCGGCATCTTTCTCGATGAAGGTGCCTTCGATCAGCGGCTTCATCAGCGCCGGCAGCGCCGGTTCGGTGGCCGCCACGATGACCAGGCCGGAAATGCCGAGTGCGAATACCCGCCGGTACGGCTTGACGTGCGCAAGCAGCCGCAGGTAGAGCGCGGTATTGGTCATCAGGGCGAACGATACATGAAATCTTGCGGCCAGTGGCCGCAAGATTTCATCAGGAGCAGGACAACACGGAGATCAAAGTCCGGGCCAATCTCGTCACGATTAGCGGCTGGAGCGGCACCGGCTGACCTGCTCATATCCTCGCCGGATAGCAACTCCTGCGCTCGGAGAAAGCTCTTCGTCAGGAATTTCCGCGTGCCGGCGCGCGGAAATTTCTCAGCGGAAGGCGTATTCCGCGGTCACCGTGAAAGTGCGCTCCGGCAAAGGGTAGGCGTTGTAGCGATCGGTGAACAGGCTGCGCACGGCATAGTTGTAGTACTTCTCGCCCAAGAGGTTGTTGACTCCTGCCGTGAAGCGCCAGCCGCCGTCCTGGTGAACGAGCTTGAGATCGGCCAGTATGTAGGCGGGTATCCTGGAGTGGAAGGTATTGGTCTCGTCGCTGTCCATGAACTGCTCGCCGACGTAGCTTGCGAGCGCGTTGAGCCGTGTCTTCCCCGTAATCTCCCAGCTCGCGCTCACGTTCAGCTTGTGACGCGGCACCAGCGGAACGGTTTTACCCGCCACCACCATATTGTTCACCGCGCCGTCGCGAAACGTGGGGTCGATGTAGGTGTAGCTGGCGCCGAGCCGCAGCGCGGGTCCGATGGCGTGCTGGCCCTCCAGCTCGAAGCCGCGGCGCCGCGACGGCGGAAGGTTGGTGTTGCCGACACCGGTGAGGAAGAGGTCCAGGTGAACCTCGTTCTCCACGTCGATCTGGAACAGCGTAGCGCGCAGCGAGCCCGCCGCCGAGCGCCAGTCCACGCTCGCTTCGTACGATTGGGCGGTTTGCGGGCGCAGGAACTGGAATTCGCGCGCGAACAGCGGCGGACCGCCGAACTCGTAGGTTTCGTCCACGTTCGCGAAGCGGTAGCTGCGCCCCAGCCGGCCGGTCACGGACCATTGCGGAGCGAAGCGGTAGCGCAGCGCCAGCTCGTATGCTTCCTCGCTGTCGCTGCGACTGCCGGCGCCGGCGCTGGTATCGAACGCGCCGCCGGGTGCCCCGGCATCGAGAGTGTCGTTGGCATTGATACGGAAGTGCTCCTTGCGCGCGCCCGCCACCAGCGTCAGGCGCGGTGTGAGCTGGGTCGTGTTGTGCACATAGAATGCCGTGTTGTCCTGGGTCGCGTCGACGACGTGCGCCGGCCGGCCGACGTTTGCTGGTGAGTTCGACGTGAGCAGGCGGTAATCCCAGCGGTACCAGTCGAAGCCCGCGACGAGCGTGTTGGGCACGCCAAACAAGGGCTGCGGGAATTTCATGCGCGGGGAAACCGACCACACGCCCAGTTCGGCGGCCCGGAAGTTTGGAAAGCCGCCCTGGTCGAAAAAGGAGTTCTGCTCCTTGTCGCGGTATCCGACGCCGAGGTTGAGCTGCCCGATCGGAGATTCGTGGCTCCAATCGAAGGTAGCGCGGTTCCCCATGCGCTGCGCCCAGTCGAGCGGTGTCAAGGTGCCGCGCCGGCCCGTTTCGAGCTGGTTCAAACCTATGCTCGGCTGCACCGAGCGCGCACCGGGCAGACGTATCCCCTGGCTGTCGTTGGCGAGCTTGAGCGACACATCGTTCGTCCCGGCCGACCACCGCGCCTCGGCCTGCAGGTTGCTCTGCCGATTGCGGTTGTTGTCGCGGTAGCCTTCGGACCCATAGTTGCTGGCTATGACATTGAGGCCGAGATTGCCGGCGGAGAGATTGCCGTAGATCTGCGTCTCGTACGTATCGTGCGATCCTGCCCGGCTTTGCACCACGGCGGTGTTGCCGATCTTCGCCGGTGACTTCGTGATGATGTTGATGACACCCGCCGTGGCGCCGTCGCCATAGAGCACGGCTCCCGCGCCGCGCACGATCTCGATGCGCTCGATCGCCGCGAGCGGGACGGCCGACCATTGCACGCCCGAGAGATCGATATCGGTGAAGCGCCGGCCGTCCACCAGGATCAGCGTGTTCTGCGTGCCGGTAATGCCGAATCCGCGCAGGTCCACGGTCGTGGAGTCCGCGTTGTTGCCAAAGAAATCGCGGACCATGATGCCGGCCTGCTCGAACAGCAGGTCGGGCACCGTGCGCGCCGTGCTGCGCCGGATGTCCTCTGCCGTGATGACGGTCGCATTGACCGGCCGGTCGAGATACGGCTCTTCGAATCGCGTGGCGGTGACAATAACCGGAGGACCGTACGTAACAGACTGATCGGCGGCAAACACCGCGCATGCCGCGGCCGATAGCGCGGCTGCGATACCCTTCGAAAGTTTCATGTGTGCTCCTCGCGCATGCCCGCCGCATGCAGAAAATCGCAAGGAAATACACACGAGGGGACGCGCCGGACCGGATGCGCCGCCTCCCCGCGGCATTCCCACCTCTGATCCGGGCCGGTCTACGGGCTCGCGAGAATCTGGTCCGCCGCCTTCCCAAGAGGAATGGCCCGGCCGTTCGGCCGTCCCATTCCTTACCGAAAAGCCACTTGAATAAATCCCAAGGGGCTTGCCGTTCGCACCCTGCCGGAGCGTCAACTCGCGACAGGCTACTTCTCTCAGTGGCTGGCAACGTGTAAACCGACGTTCATTCGGTTCGGCGTTGCCGTGGCGGACCCACACTCGCTTACCGTTGCGGGGGCAGCACAGGCTTCAGGAAATCGGGATCGAAGCTCGATCCTGATTTCCTCCTGTTTCCCGTTTAACCCGGCGCCTGATGCAGGCGGACGGGCACCCGGAACAGCGCTCCCGTAAGCGCCCACTCACGGAAAGGGGCGTCGGGAGCAAGCTCGATTGTATCGCCGCGCGCGACACGGCTCAATGCTGGCGTCGCGGCACCGGCTCGAAGCGCGGCGGCGGTCTTATGCCAAACCACATTCAGTATTGTTCGTTAACAGTTGACTCAACGGAATTTTCTCGCCTATAGTGCGTGCATGGAGACGGAACTCAATTCGCTCGAACAAAAATTGGGTCAAGTGGTCGAGTTGTGCCAACGCCTGCGAACGGACAATCAGGAGTTGCGCCAGCAACTGGCTTCCGCATTGAGCGAAAACAAACACCTTACCGAAAAAATAGACACGGCCGGCGAGCGCCTGGAGAGCCTGCTGCAACGGTTGCCCGAAGAAGATACATGATCGCCGATCCAAAGGCTCTGCAGATCAGCGTCATGGGACGCGAATTTCGCGTGGCGTGTCCGGAGCATGAACAGAAAGGGCTGCTCGAGGCGGTGGAGTACCTCAACAGGAAAATGGACGAGATCCGCGACAACGGGAAAGTCGTCGGGCTCGAACGCATCGCCATCATGGCGGCGTTGAACATTGCGCATGAGTTGTTGTCGATCAGGGTCGGCGGCGGTTTTGACATCGCCGAGGTAAAGCGTAGAATGAATCACATGGAGACAATTCTCGATCAGGCGATGTTCGATCAGAGTAAATTGTTCTAGATATCCCCTGCAGTGTTCGCCATAGGCCTTAGATTCTCTAGACCAACATTGTTAAATCAGGGCGCCGACTTATGCAGCACCGGTGTGCGCGTCCTACATGGAAGCGCCTAAAGGGCTCGGAAGGCGACCGACCTCTAAACCGTTGGTTCATGAGGGCAGGTCTGACGGCACAGGCGGGGGGCCAGACAAAATGCGGCGCACAGCCGCATTTTTTTTA
>CAZQJF010000005.1:14340-18741 GCA_964593735.1 uncultured Streptomycetaceae bacterium
AACGGGCCCCTTCCTGAAAATCCTAGGGGCCTTCCCGTTCCCCCCGCACCCCCCGTCGCACGATGAATCTTCTTCGCGAGATAGGACATACAAAACGCCATTGGAGCCTTCCTACCTCCCGCACTCATCACCCATCACCCGTCACGCTGTTGATATGAACCACTGGCTGTTCAAGTCCGAGCCCACGACCTACGGCATCGACCATCTGGCCAGGGACAAGGTCACTGCGTGGACCGGCGTTCGCAATTACCAGGCGCGCAATTTCATGCGCGACGGGATGCGCCCCGGCGACCGCGGATTTTTCTACCACTCGAGTTGCGACGTGCCGGGCATCGCCGGCCTCATCGAGGTGCGCGGGTCAGCTTACCCCGACGAGACGCAGTTCGACCGCAAGAGCCGGTACTACGACGCCGCCGCAACGCGCGAGACGCCGCGCTGGTTCAACGTCGATCTGAAGTTCGTGAAAAAAACGCGAACGGTGGGCATTCCCGAGCTGCGCGCTCAAAAGGCGCTCGGCAACATGCAGATACTTCAGCGCGGCAACCGGCTTTCGATCACGCCGGTGACCGAAGCCGAGTGGGAATGCATAACGCGCCTGCTGAAAGAGAAGGAGTGATTCGTTGCTCGTTGCTCGTGACTCGTGTAGCGCAGGAATTCGGTTTCAAGCTCGCTGCATAAGTAACAATAGTCGAGCGACGAGTAACGAGTCACCCCTTTTCGAGGCGGAGCAGCCGCGCGGCGTTGCCCCAAAGAACCTGCCCGCGCTGCGCCTCGCTGAGAGACTTCATGCCTTTCACGATTTCTACGGGATCGTTGTAGGCGATGTCGAAGCAGTAGTCGCTGCCCATCATGATGCGCTCCGCGCCGACGAGGCCGACGAGGTAGTCCATTATCGGCTCCGAATAGGCGATCGTGTCGTAGGTGAAGCGCTTCAGGTATTCACTCGGCGGGCACTTGATGACCTTGCACTCGCCGCGTATTTCGAAGCCGCGATCGAGGCGCCCCCGCAATATCGGCAGCGCCCCGCCCGCGTGCGGCAGGCTCACCTCGAGCCCGGGAAACGAGTCCAGCGCGCCGCTGAAGATGAGGTGCGATGCCGCGATCGCCGTGTCGAAAGGGTTGCCCAGCAGGTTGATCAGGTAGTACTGCTTCAGGCGCTCGTTATTGTTCATCATCGGGTGCAGGAAGATGGGCAGCCCCAGGCTGGCACAGCGCTCGTAGATGGGGAAAAAACTGCGGTCTGACAACTCGCGGTCGCGCACCGCCGTGGCCATGTAGACACCGCGTATCCCCGGCAGCTTCGCCGCGCGCTCGAGCTCTTCCAGCGCCAGCCGGGAGTTCTGAAAGGGCAGGCACGCGAACCCGATGAAGCGGTCGGGATGTCTGCGGTGCGCCTCGGCGACGGCATCGTTGAAGGCCACGCACAGTCTGAGTCCCAGGTCGTCGTCCGCCCAATACACCATCGGCTGCGTCAGCGACAGCGCGTGCATGCGCACGCCGGTCCGGTCCATCGTCCTCAGGCGGTCGTCGAGATCGTAGAAGTGACTGGTGACCGGGCCCGTGCGCAACAGGAGCCCGACCTGGATGAACCTCGCTCCCGAGGCATCGGTCGTCACCGTCGTGCCGCACCGCGGCCCATGCTCGGCGACGAGCTTCAGGTACGACTCCGGGAAATAATGCGCGTGCGTGTCGATCGTCAACGGTAGTGCCACGGGAAGTGCTCCCTTCGGGTCAAGGATGAAGGATGAACGTGGAAGGATGACCTGGGTTTCTACTCCCGCACTGCGGGGGTCATCCCTCATCCCTCATCCTTCATCCTTCAGCCCTCGCGCGCAAGATGTTGCCGGAAGAAATCGACGGTAAGCGCGAGGGCCTTGTCCGCCTCCGGCTTGCTGTAAGTTCTTCCGCCGTGGCGGGCGAACGCGTGGTCCGCTCCCGGATACTGGTGGATCGTGACCAGCGGATTGGGCGAGAGCCTGCGCTCCAGCAGGTCGTTCACCTCAGCCTGCACCCAGCGGTCGCGCATGGCCATATGCAGCATGAAAGGGCGGTGCAGGTTGCCCGCTTCGCGGATGTTGTGCTCGATGTAGGTGCCGTAATAGGCGACGGCGCAGTCGATATCGGTACGGCAGCACATGAGGTAGCAGAGCTTGCCGCCCAGGCAATAACCGACCGCCCCGACTCTGCCGTTGCACCCGGGCATGCTCTTCAGGAACGCCGCCGTATCCTCCATGTCGCGCACGCCCAGGTCGTAGTCGAAATCGTAGTAGAGATCGAACGCCTTTTTTACGTGTACGGGATTGGCATCGGACAATTTCACGCCGGGCTCCTGCCGCCAGAAGAGATCCGGAACCAGGCAGAGGAAACCCGCTTCCGCAAACTCGGCGGCATGGCGGCGCATGGTGTCGTTGACGCCCCAGATCTCCATGATGGCGACGATTGCTCCCGCGGGCGTGCGATCCGGAAAGGCGACGTGGGCGCCCATCACCCCGTCGCGGAGCCTGACTCGAATGTCCTGCGTCTTCATCGCGAAACTAACGCAAATTCAAGTAGGGCAATGGGCCGCAGATACACACAGATAAACACGGATGATAAAAACCAGGACCGATTTGTTCAATTCCGCTTTGGCCTTGCTCTTGATCCTATCTGTGTTCATCTGTGTTTATCTGTGGCTGAAATGCTTTTTCTAGGATTGCTCGCCTTTGAGCCCTGCGGCCTTGATGACCCGGGCCCACTGGTCGAACTCGCGGCGTATGAGCGCCGAGAACTGCTCCGGCGTCGAGCCGACGCTTTCCACCCCCTGCTTCGAAAACTGATCCTTGACCGCGGGCGTATTGAGGGCGCGCATGAGCTCGCCCTGCAGGCGGGTGACGATGTTTTGCGGCGTGCCGCGCGGCGCGAGCACGCCGTACCATCCGGTGGTGTTGAACGCCAACCCGCTCTCGGCGATGGTCGGCAGCTCCGCCAGCAGCGGCGAGCGCTTGTCGCCGCCCACCGCGAGGGCGCGCACTCTTTCCGCCCGGATGTGCGGCAGCGCGGGCGACATCCCGTTGAACATCATGTCCCCCTCGCCCGCCATGAGCGCCGTCATCGCGGGAGCGGCGCCCTTGTACGGCACGTGCAGGATGCGCACGCCGGCCGTCACCTTGAACAGCTCGCCCGCCATGTGGATGCCGACGCCCGACCCACCGGAGGAAAAGTTCATTTTGCCCGGGCGCGACTTCGCAAGCGCGACCAGCTGCTTGACCGAATTCGCCGGAACGCTCGGGTGCACGAGCAGGACGTACGGCGCCGCGGCAACCTGGGACACCGCTACCAGGTCCTTGAGCGGATCGTACGGCGTACTCGGATTCAGGTGGGGCACGATGGCGAGCGGTCTGGAGAAACCGAACAGCAGGGTATCCGTATCGGCTTCACCGGATAATTTTGCGCCAGAAGAGCCTGGCCCAAAATTATCAACATGAGCCCCCCAACACCAATGGATAAACGCTTCATGGCTGCTCCTCCTGGTCCATTCGGATGGTTGTCGAGAACTATATCAAAGGCCGCGCCCGCTCGCCCGCGATCTCGGCGCGTTCCGTCCAAGCCGCAAGATCTTCGGGGGTATCGAGGTCGAACGCCAGCTCTGGCCGCCGACAGATCGCAGCGGTCCACCCGCGTTCGGCCGCGAGGCTCAGATGGCGCGTGAAGCTGTGTTCGCCGAAGCGGAACTCGAACGGCCGTTGCGCGCTCATGAGGAGCGCATTCGTCCCGGTACCCGCCCGGTCGGGCGCAATCACCAGGTGCCGCGCCGTTTCCGACTCCCCGGTTACGGCAGCAAGAGATTCCGGCGTGAGAAACGGAAGATCGCACGGGATGATCAATACGCTGCTTGCCCCATTCTCATCGGCGCGCGCGGCACCCAGGGCGGCCGCCGCGTTGAGATCGCATGCATCCGGCGGTTCACAGACGCCGGCGGCGCCGAGCCGGGCGGCCGTCGCCAGCGTCTCCTGGCAGGGGCTGACGACGACACAGCGCGCGAGATCACCCCGCCAGCGGTGCATCACCTCCAAGGTGCGCGTCAGCAGCAGCCGGTTGAGCCGCGCCCGCCCTGCCGGATCCAGCACCGCCGCCAGTCTCGACTTGCCGTTCGCGATGCCGCGCACGGGCACGACCGTCCACAGGGCGGAAGGCGTGATCCGTGACTCGTGATCCGTGATCCGTGATGGAAATGATTTCATAGCTGTCCCTGCTCTCTCCGCGTCCTCCGCATTGCCGCAGATCAACTATCGCCTTATCCTTCTTGGCGTCTTGGCGGTCGATTCTCAACGCTTTGGGGCAAGCGATCGTGCGAACGCAACGACGCTGCGCGCGAGCGCTACGCCCTTCTCCGGCCGGTCCATGATCGTATCGGTGACGAGC
>CAZQJF010000006.1:0-12533 GCA_964593735.1 uncultured Streptomycetaceae bacterium
GCCGCCGATACCCCGCTCAGGGGTATCATTAATTTTTCTCCGCCGGCGGAGAAAAATCCGGAAAAAAATATGAAGCTCGACGACACCCAGCTCACGCTGACCCCGCAGCAGGTCACGCTCGACGTGCTGCTGGAAAAATACGCCAAGGGCGGGGAGAAAAGCGTCGAAGACGTGCGCCGGCGCGTGGCGCGCGCGCTCGCCGCGGTCGAGAAGAACCCGGCGGCGTGGGAGCGGGTGTTCTACGAAGCGCTCGAGAACGGTTTCATCCCGGGCGGACGGGTAAATTCAGCCGCGGGCACCCCGCTCCAGGCCACCCTCATCAACTGCTTCGTGCAACCGGTCGGCGACTCGGTCTCCGAGACGGTGGACGGCAAGCCCGGGATCTACGTCGCGCTCCAGGAGGCGGCCGAGACCATGCGCCGCGGCGGCGGGGTGGGCTACGACTTTTCCGCGATACGCCCCAAGGGCGCGCGGGTGCGCGGCACCGAGAGCACGGCGAGCGGGCCGGTGTCCTACATGCGTGTCTTCGACAAGAGTTGCGAGACGGTGGAGTCCGCCGGCTCGCGCCGCGGCGCGCAGATGGGCATCCTGCGCTGCGACCACCCCGACATCGAGGGCTTCGTCCACGCCAAGGATCACGGCGACCTCAAGAACTTCAACGTGAGCGTCGCGGTGACCGACGCCTTCATGCGCGCGGTCGAGTCGGATGGCGAATGGGAGCTCGCGCACAAATCGCCGCCCGGGGAGGATTTCGAGGGCACCCCTCACCGGCGCGATGACGGGCTGTGGGTCTATCGCACGGTGAAGGCGCGGGATCTGTGGCGGCAGGTCATGGAGTCCACCTACGATCACGCCGAGCCGGGGGTGTTCTTTCTCGACCGTGCGAACGCGGACAACAACCTTTCATACGTTGAAAGCATCGAGGCGACCAACCCATGTGGTGAGCAAAGTCTCCCTTCCTACGGATGCTGCTGTCTCGGCAGCATCAATCTCACGCTGTTCGTGCGGGATTCCTTCCGCCCCGCTGCGCGCTTCGACTTCGAGGCGTTCGGGAAAGTCGTGCGGCCGGCCGTACGCATGCTCGACAACGTGCTCGACGCAACCGTCTGGCCGCTCAGGCAGCAGGACGCCGAAGCGCGCGCGAAGCGGCGCGTGGGGCTGGGGTTCACCGGGCTCGGCGACGCGCTCATCATGCTGGGGCTGCGCTACGACACCGACGAAGCGCGGCGCATGGGCGAGCGCATCGCCGAAGCGATGCGCAATGAAGCGTACGCGGCCTCGGTGGAGATCGCCCGCGAGAAAGGCGCCTTTCCGATGTTCGATGCGGAGCGCTACCTTGCAGCTCCCCGCTTTGCATCGCGGCTGCCGGAAGAGCTGAAGGGCGACATCCGCAGGCACGGCATCCGCAACAGCCACCTCCTTTCCATCGCCCCGACCGGCACGATCTCTCTCGCCTTTGCGGACAACGCTTCGAACGGCATAGAGCCGGCCTACTCCTGGACCTATCAGCGCAAAAAGCGCATGTCCGACGGCACGATGAAGACCTACGATGTCGAGGATCACGCCTGGCGGCTTTACCGCCACCGCGGCGGCGACGTGAACAAGCTGCCTTCCCACTTCGTGACCGCGATGGACATCTCCGCGATGGACCACATGCGCATGGTCGCTGCGGTCGCGCCGTACGTGGACTCGGCGATCAGCAAGACCGTCAACGTGCCGGAAGATTATCCGTATGCCGACTTCCAGGATCTGTACGCCGAGGCCTGGCACGCGGGTTTGAAGGGCATCACCACCTACCGGCCCAACAGCGTTCTCGGGGCCGTGCTTTCGGTCGCGCCCCCCACGAAGGGGGAGCAGCCGAACGATCTCGACACCACCGCGGACCGCCGTATCCGTCTCGAGGCGGCGCCGCAGCCCGCGCTCTCCAGCCTGCGCTGGCCCGGACGGCCGAAGCTCGCCGCCGGCAACCCCTCGTGGACCTACATGGTGGAATCGCCGGCGGGCCAGTTCGCGATCTTCGTCGGGCACGTCGAGAACGGCGACCCGCACCCGTTCGAGGTCTGGGTGAACGGCGCGGAACAGCCGCGAGGACTGGGCGCCGTGGCGAAGACCCTCTCGATGGACATGCGCGCGCAGGACCGCGCGTGGTTGAGGGTGAAGCTCGATATGCTGGCGCGCACGGCCGGCGACGACGCTTTCGACTGCGTCATGCCGCCGGATGGCGCCGTGCAGCGGGTGCCGAGCATGGTGGCCGCGTTCGCGCGCATCGTGCGCTACCGCGTGGGCGAGCTGGGCGCGCTCGACCGGGAGGACGGCAGCTCTCCGGTGCTCGACGCGCTGTTCGCGCGGAAGGAGCCCAAGACCGGCACCGACGGCACCCTGTCGTGGACCGTGGACGTGCACAATCCGCGCGCCGGCGACGATTTCGTGCTGATGCTGAAGGAACTGGTATTGCCCGGCGGCCAGCGCCGTCCGTATTCGGTGTGGATGGCGGGCGAATACCCGCGCGCGCTCGACGGCTTGTGCAAGCTCCTGTCGCTCGACATGCGGGTGATCGACCCGGCATGGATAGGAATGAAGCTGCGCAAGCTCCTGAACTACGCCGAGCCGCTGGGCGACTTCATGGCGCGCGTACCCGGGGAGCAACGCCAGCAGCATTTCCCGAGCACGATCGCCTACGTCGCGCGGCTCGTCATCCACCGCTACGCGATGCTGGGCGTGCTCGACGAGCGCGGTTTCCCGGTGAGCGAGATGGGCGTGCTCGAAATCCCCGAGGACGATCGCGTGACGGTGCGCGAAGGCGCCGCTTATCGCGCGCTCCCCGGCAAGCGCTGCGGGGAATGCGGCAACGCGGCGGTGATACACAAGGACGGGTGTGAGTTCTGCACGGCGTGCGGGGCGATCGGGGCGTGCGGGTAGGTCAGGACGATTTACCGCAGAGGCACGGAGGAAGAAGGAGAAAATCAAAACAAATCATCTAACCGCCAAGACGCCAAGGCCGCCAAGAAAACAAGATTCGGCCGCAGACAAACGCCGAAGAAACACGGATCAGATCGCCCCCCTTCATCCTTCATCCTTGCTTTATTCGCCGCCATTGTTGAGCGGCGTTCGCTGCGATCCGGACCTTCACCAGCTTCCGCACGAGGGCAGCCGGTAGCGGATGGTCCGGCTGAAAGCGAATGGTGCCCTTGCCGCTCGTGTCGTAATCCTTGAGATCGTTCCCGTGGGCTCCCACCACGCCGTAGATGGCGCAGTGATTCGCGGCCGCGCCGATCCACACCAGCCATTTTCCGTCGAGACGGAAGGCAGGGAGTTGGTAGCTGATGCGCTCTTCAGCGCCCGGCGCCGCAGCCCGGATGATCCCGCGCAGCCTTTCGAGTGCGGCTCGCTGGTCGTTGCTCAACGCCGCGAGGTACTCGTCGACGGTCCTGGGCTTGGCCTTTGTCCTGGGCTTGGGTCCCATGGCCTGTTCTCTCAGCGTGACCGTACTTCGCTGACGGTGGCGAACAACAGGCGAAGACCGAATGCGCCAACCAATGCACCGGCAACCCGATTCAGCAGGCGTTGCTGGCGGGCATAGGCTGCCTGGACTCGCGGGTGGGAAAAGGCCACTGCCAGAAAGAGGTGCCAGCACAGGGCGTTCACAAATACCAACGCTGTGGCTGCGGCCAGCAATGATGCGCCGGGCTCCTGGGGGAGCGCCGTTGCGAAGACGCTGCCGAAGAACAAGGCGGACTTCGGGTTCATGATGTTCGTGAGGAAGCCGAGCCGAAATGCCGCCCATGGCGCAAGCGGTTCGCTCTGCTGCCCGTTCGCGGATGTGCCAGAGCGCCACAAGCGAACCCCGACGTAACAGAGATACAGGCCGCCGGCAACCTGCAAGGCGAGGCGCAGCGTCGGGAGCGCGGCGAAGAGCGCGTTCACCCCGAGTATGGCAAGCAACGCCCAGGTGACCGCCACGATGGTTATGCCCAGGCTGGCATAGCACGCGCTTCGGCGATGGCCGCTGGCCGCGAGCTGAGAGACGAGAAGCACGTTGGCGCCTGGCGTCACGAGGACTGCCCAGTGGAGAAGCGCGACGGTCAGAAGGGTGGTGAGCATCTGCCTCAGCGGTGAATGATCTTCACTTGTCGAATCGCACCAGCTCGCTCGCCATGACCCGAACCAGCTTCAGGCACGCTCCATCCGGATGACCGAACCTGTCCAGCTCTCCCATCACGCACCGGTCGCCGCCGAGGACCTGCACGCGGGCGATATCCTGGCAGCCGATGCCGCGGAACTGGATCTCACGCCTCTGGCTGTCGCCCGGCCTGATCGTCTGGAACGTGGCGAGCACGCTGTCGTAGCTCACGCCGTTCGAGCGCAGTGCCGAGAATGTGGGCGCGATGCTCCGGATTTCGTAAGGCAGGTTGTTCACGAGACGCAGCTCGTAACGGCAGCTGCTGCCGATCTCCGTCCTGCCTTCCAGGCGCAATACGGCCTCGCCCGTCTCCTCCCTGGGCTTGCCCTTCGGGTCCTTGGCCGGTTCCTTGCCCTTGGCGTCCACATACCGCCAGGTGCCGTCGTCCCTGAGCATTATTCGACGGCCGTCGGGACCGGTGACTTCGAAGTCCGCCTGCGCAACGGACAGCAGCGCCCACCCCGCAACCAGCAGGAGCACACGGATGCCTGTCCCACGATGTGTATTCATACCGTTACGTTACGCCGGGCACGCAGCGGCGTCCATCGATGTTCACGAGTACTTGCATGCAGCGTGTTTCCAGTCCGTTTCCTCGCAGGCATTTTGCCGCAAAAGCTCCAGGCGTCGAGGCTTTGCTACAATCCGCTCGTGCCGGAGCTGACCGAAAGCGCCGTCGAGCGCGACCCGATCGTGCAGTTCGCGAAGTGGTTCGATGAGGCGCGCACCGTCGTAAAACCGCATCCGAACGCCGCGGCGCTCGCCACCGCCGCACGGGGACTCGCTTCCGTGCGCATGGTGCTGATGAAGGGCTATGACCGCACAGGGTTCGTCTTCTACACCAATTACGCGAGCCGCAAGGCGCGCGAGCTGCGCGGAAGCGCGCGCGGCAGCCTGCTCTTCTACTGGGGCATGCTCGAACGGCAGGTCCGCGTCGAGGGACGGATCGAAAAAGTCACTCGCCGGGAGTCGGACAGGTACTTCGCCACCCGCCCTCGCGGGAGCCAGTTGAGCGCATGGGCCTCGCCCCAGAGTGAAACGATACCCGGCCGCGCCGCGATCGAGGAGCGCTACGCCGCCGCCGCCGCGCGTTACACCGGCAAGGTTCCCCGCCCGCCGTCCTGGGGCGGCTACCGCCTGATACCCGAAACGATGGAGTTCTGGCAGGGCCGCGACGACCGCCTGCACGACCGCATCCGCTACGGCCGGACGCGTAACGGCCGCTGGCGGATCGAGCGGCTGGCGCCCTGATTGTGATCCGTGATGGTGCAACTGCTCCTCCGCTTCGCGTTCCCGGCCGCAATCCTGATCGCGGCGTTCGCCTTCGTGTTCTTCAGCCCGGAGCTCCCGCCTGCGCTCGGCGCGCTCGGGGCCTACGGTCCCTATTTCGTGTTCGCAGCCGGCGCCGCGCTCGCTGTCGCCTTCAATCGCGGCCGAGCGCTGTTCGCGCTCATCACGCTCGTGGCGGCGTACGCCGCCCGGCAATCGTGGCTGGAGGGGGGGCTCGCGACGCCCGAAGCGCGCGCCGTTTATCTGGCGATGACCGTGTTCGTGCCGTTGAACCTCGCGCTCCTCGCGGTGCTGCCGGAACGCGGCGCTTTCAACCGGCACGGGGTATTGCGGCTGGGGCTGATCGCGGTGCAGATTGTCCTCACCGCCGGCCTTATCGCGGCCGACCGGACCGAGATCACCGAGTGGGCCGCGCAAAAGTTCCTCGATCCGGCGCCGTTCGGCATCGGGAGGATTCCGCAGTCAGCCATAGTCGCGATCGTGCTGGGCCTGATCGTCTCGATGGCCGCGGCGGTGATCTCGCGTTCGGCGATCAGCGCGAGCTGTGCCGGGGCGATCGTCGCCTTCGCCGTTGCCGCGCACGTTCCGACGGCATCGCTGACCTTTTCGATCTTCACGGCTGCAGGCGAGCTGATGGTGGCGATCGCAGTATTGCTCGACCGTTTCGCGCCGCGTTCCACGGCATCACCACGGAAAGGGCCGCAGCGCGGTAAACCGTGAGCGAACCGTGTGGGGATCCGGCTTTGGCGCGGCAGGCGGGCGGGAACGTGTTACAAAAAAAAGGGGGCCGCGCGAGGCGGCCCCGTTTCGTCGTGCGGCGCGGCTACTTCAAGTGATTGTTGACGAGCCTCGTCATCTCGAACATCGAAACCTGTGCCCTGCCGCCGAACACCGGCCGCAGCTTGTCGTCGGCATTGATCATGCGCTTGTTAACGCGGTCCTGGAGGCCATTGCGCTTGATGTACTGCCACAATTTCTTGGTGACTTCCGTGCGCGGCTGCGGGCTGCCACCGATCACGGCCGCGAGCATCGGAGTCGGATTCATCGGCTTCATGAACGCGGCATTCGGTTTGCGCGCACTCTTCTTCTTGGCGGGCTTCTTCGCCGCTTTGGTGGGTTTCTTCTTCGAAGCCTTGCCTTTCTTAGCTTTCGCCATAATGCTCTCCCGGTAAATTGCGCTGAAATGCGCCAGTGGTTGGAAACGCCGTCTAAGGATGAATTCGGCGTGTAGAGGATGCCTATGTCTATTGAACCTTGCAAGCCCTTTTTGGGCGTCGCGCACGCGTGGGCTGCACCCTCAATCACCTGTCATCGCGGCGGTCGTGGTTGCGGGTCGTGGCGGGTCGTGGCGGCTGCCTCGTTCGAGCACGCGCCCGCAGTCGGGAATCGTGTCGCGGCACAACGCCGCCTTGGCATGAAGTCAAGGACTTATCCGCAGAACTTCAAGTCCTGCTGATTTCCCCGCCGTAGCGCCCGCGCGCAACCTTGGTGCGCCCCCATGGCGGCGAGGCGCTGTTGCGGGCCCGCTGCTGTGGCCGCCGTTGTGCCCGCCGTTGTGCCCTGAGCCGGGACTGGATACGCAGGATTCCGCGGGCGGCGGTGTTGCGAAAACATTGATCCGGGGAGCTGGCGCAGCAGCCCGGCTCGCCCGCGCAGGCGCTGCTTCCGCAAACGGGCCTGCGGCCAGGGAGTCGCGGTGCGCCGTCTGTCCGCGACTCACAGGATCCACGCGTCAGCCTGGCGGCCGCCTGAGCTTGTCGAGAAACTTGCTGCGGAATTTCTGGACTTTGGGCGCTACGACCGCCTGGCAGTACGGCTGCCGGGGATTGCGCGAGTAGTATTCCTGGTGATAATCCTCGGCGGCGTAGTAGTCGGCCGCCGGCGTGACCTCGGTCACGATAGGCCCGCTCCACAGCTTCGCCGCGTTCAACCGGGCGATCACGCTTTCGGCCGCCGCCTTCTGCTCCGGCGTGTGATAGAAAATCGCCGAGCGGTACTGCGACCCGAAATCGTTGCCCTGGTAGTTGAGCGTCGTCGGGTCGTGAATAACGAAGAATACTTCCAGCAGCTGCTCGAACGACGTCACCGAGGGATCGAACGCGACGCGCACGACTTCGGCGTGGCCGGTGTCTCCGTTGCACACCTGCTGATAAGTGGGGTTGCGCGTATGGCCGCCCATGTATCCGGACTCGACCGACTCAACCCCTTTCAATTCGTCGAACACCGCTTCGAGGCACCAGAAACAACCGCCCGCGAGCGTGGCGATCTCCTTGCCATTGGTTTGACTCGGCGCAGCTGGGCTCATCGGAAACTCCATTCGGACGAACGAGTTTAGCCGAACTCCGCGCAGAGCGCCGTGCCAGACTCCGGATCGGGGTGGCGCCGGTCAGCCTCGGTGCTCGACCTTCCATCCGTGGTTCAGCCGCGCGTATCAACCCACGCGCGCCTCGCCCCGCGATTCCGTGCCCGGGGGCACCGCGGTCCTCACGCTCTTACGCGCTCCGATTGGCGCAGCCAGCGGTGCGGCTTCAATCCGCCGCGGCGGGTTCAGCCACCCCCGGAACAGCAACCGCTCCACCAGCCCCAGGTCCCCGTGACGATTGACGAGCCGCGCCAGGCGCGCCAGAAATTCGGAATAAGGCAGATCGGGGAAAACCCATCCGCCGTGCCAATGACGCGCAAGGGGCTGAAACGCGGTAGCCACGTCCACCTCGCGTCCCGAGCGGCAGGAGGCAAAGATAGTGCGGCAGGTTGCCGCAAGGCCGGCCCGCCTGCGCCCGCCGAAGCGATCGTACAAGCCGCGGAAATAAACGAAAAAAGCGGCATGGTCGCGCGCGGCGTCAACCGCCAGTTCGCGCAAACACGGCTCGTCGGCGCATTTTGCCAGCGTGCGGTAAAACACCGCCAGCGCCGACTCGTTCACGCAGCGCGCAACGAATTCGAGGGCAAGCCCCGGCCCGACCCGCGCGGCGTCGAGCACGCGATAAGCATCGTGAAACTCCTCGTAGGCTGACTTCCACTCGAACTCCGGCCAGGTCGTTTCGATGTACTCCCTGAACACGCGGCCGTGCTCGGCTCTTTGCGGCAGCCATATGCGCTCCAGCCAGAGGTGGACGTCCTTGTGCCCCTCCGACACCCTCATCAATCGGTTCGTGTCGAGCGGCGCGGTGGACTCCAGGAACGAGGCGAATCCGATGCTGTAGAACATCATACCGTTCAGGCGGACCATGGCCCGTCTGCGCGTGTCCTCGTCCGGCTTGCGCTGCCCCATCATCGTGATTGCGTTGGCTCTCATGGCGTCTCCCCTGTTGGCGGTTGCAGCGCCGGCGCACCATGCGCCCGACGCTGGAACAGCATGCGCGAACCCGCTCATCGCGCATAGCACTAAGCGGATCGTGGCTGCCGGTTTGCCCGGCGGTCTAATTAGGTGCTACCTTGCCGTGGGGTAACTGGGAAAAAGGGGCCCCCTCATGTTCACTGAGGTTCACTGAGGTTCACTGAGGCCCCCTTGAATCCCCAACCTCAGTTGAGGTTCCCTGGCAGGGGGGAAAACAGGGGAGGCGCTATGGCACAAAGCAGCGCGCTGGTGGACGTGCTCAAGCGCGAGCTGCGGGCGCGCGGCGTCACTTACGCGCAGGTGGCGCGTAAGCTCCGCTTAAGCGAAGCAAGCATCAAGCGCATGTTTTCGAAGCGGGATTTCACGTTGAAGCGGCTCGACGAAATCTGCCAGCTGACCAACGCGGATTTTTCGGACCTGGCCCGCATCCTCCACCAGGAAGAACCGCTGCTCTCGCAGTTGAGCTGGGAACAGGAAAAAGACATCGTTTCGAGCGGCAAACTGTTCCTGGTCGCCGTGTGCGCCCTGAACCATGCGACCCTGGAGCAGATCGTCGCCGCCTACGACATCGAGAAGGCCGAGTGCATCCAGCTTCTCCTCAGGCTCGACCGGCTGGGGTTCATCCAATTGCAGCCCAACAACCGTATAAAGCTCCTGGTGTCGCACAATTTTTCATGGATGCCGGACGGCCCGATACAGAGATTCTTCAATCAACAGGCGCATAACGAGTATTTCCGTTCCCGGTTCGACCGCCGGCACGAGTACATGGTCGTCGTCAACGGCATGTTGTCGCGGGATTCGAGTGCCGCGATGGTGTCCCGGTTGAAGCGCGTGGCGCGCGAGTTTTCCGAGCTGCACAGCGACGATGCGAGGCTGCGCCGGGGCGGGCGCTCGGCGATGAGCGTGCTGGTTGCGATCCGCCACTGGGAACTGGAGGCGTTCGCGGAACTGCGGCGGCACAAGCCCCCGCAGAACCGGGCCCGCGGCGCCCGGCGCGAGGAGCCTGCAGGGCCTGATGCCGGGCAGCCCGCGAGGAACAGGACCGCCCGGGGAGATTGAATCCGCCTCACGCTATGGTCACGCGCCCGAACTTGCGCTTGCCGACCTGAATCAGGTAGGTCCCGGGGGAAAGCGTCAACGCCTTGTTACTTACTTTCTCACCATCGATCTTGACGCCGCCCTGCTCGACGAGTCGCGCAGCCTCCGAAGCGCTGCCGGCCAGTTGCGCCTGCTTCAAGACCTGCGCGATTGGCATTGCCTGCCCGTTGCCCGCTCGAACGGTGATCGCGGGTATATCCTCAGGCGCTTCACGATTGCGAAACCGGGCGACGAAGTCCTTCGCCGCAAGCTGGGCCGCATTTCGACCATGAAATCGTTCCACTATTTCCTGCGCAAATTCAAACTTTACGTCCCGGGGATTGGCGCCCTGATCAACCGCCAGCTTGCTGGCGTTTATCTTTTGAGACGACTCAAAAGATAGAAGCTCGATGTAGCGCCACATCAAGTCGTCGGAAATCGACATCAGCTTGCCGAATATTTCTCCGGGCGGCTCGTTGATACCGATGTAGTTGCCGAGCGATTTCGACATCTTGTTGACGCCGTCGGTGCCCTCCAGCAGCGGCATGGTCAGGATGCACTGGGGCGGCTGGCCGAAATGCTTCTGCGCTTCGCGCCCCATGAGCAGGTTGAACTTCTGATCCGTCCCGCCGAGCTCCAGGTCGGCCTTGAGCGCAACCGAGTCGTAACCCTGAACCAGCGGGTAGAGAAATTCGTGGATGGCGATCGGCTGCTGGCTCTTGTAGCGCTTGGCGAAATCATCGCGCTCCAGCATGCGCGCGACGGTGTAGGTCGAGGCGAGCCGGATCATGTCGGCGGCGTTGAGTCTCTCCATCCATTCGGAGTTGAACTTCACCTCGGTCCGGTCGCGGTCCAGGATCTTGAACACCTGCTCGGCGTAGGTCGCGGCGTTCTGCGCGATCTCCTCCCGCGTGAGCGGCGGCCGCGTAGCGTTCTTGCCCGTGGGGTCGCCGATCATCCCGGTGAAATCGCCGATCAGGAACACGACGTGATGACCGAGCTCTTGCAGTTGCCGCAACTTGTTGATGAGCACGGTGTGACCGAGGTGCAGGTCCGGCGCGGTGGGATCGAAGCCGGCTTTCACCCGCAGCGGCCGGCCGGATTTCAGCCTGTCGCGCAGCTCCGATTCGATCAACAGCTCGTCAGCGCCGCGCCGGATAATTTCGATCTGCTGTTCGATTTCAGTCATCGGTCAGGAACGCGCGGTGGTCCCGCCGTGGTCCATTAGCGAAGAATGCTCATTTCACGATGTGAAAAGAGCGCTTTGCCGGCAGGGTTAATTCTGCTAAGCTTTTCCGTCGCGTAAAAAAGACCGGGAAATCATGCGGGAGGGCACGATTCCGATTTTAGCGCAAAAGCTCAGGCGCCTCACGGCGCATGGCGGCGTTAGACGTGTTGTAGCCGTCCTGGTATTGCCCTTCCTCGGCATCGTCGCTGCGTTCGGCATCGCCCCGGATACCGTGACGGACACGGCGCCGCGCACGCAGATCATAGAGCAACTCGAGCTACCCGCCACCACTCTCAGCATTCCGCCCGACGCCGGCTTCTGGCGCGAGGAGCGCGTGCGCCGCGACGACACGCTGGGCTCGCTGCTCTCCCGGCTCGGTGTGGATGATGCGGCTGCGGTCAAGTGGCTGCGCAGTACGCGCGCGGCCAGGGGGCTCTACCAGTTGATACCCGGCAGGACCATCCGCTCCCAGACCACGGCCGAGGGCAAGCTGATCGCCCTGCGATATCTCAACGGCGCAACCGTCATCCGCGTCGAGCGCAGCGGCGAGTCCTTCACCGCGAGCGAGCAGGCCGTCCAGCTCGAGCGGCGCGTGCTGATGAAATCGGGAGAGATCAGAAGCTCTCTCTTCGCCGCCACGGACGCTTCCGGCCTCTCCGATGCGGTCGCGATCCAGATCGCCGAAATCTTCTCGACCGACATCGACTTCCACCGCGATTTGCGGCGAGGCGACCGGTTCACCGTCGTCTACGAGACCTTCAGCGACCAGGGCGAACACCTGCGGACCGGGCGCCTGCTGGCCGCCGAGTTCATCAACGCCGGCAAGGTCTACCAGGCGGCATATTTCGAGCACGCCGACGGCCAGGGCGGCTATTACACGCTGGACGGCAAGAACATACGCAAGGCGTTCCTGCGCTCGCCGCTGGAGTTCTCGCGGATCACTTCCGGCTTCACCAACGCCCGCTTCCATCCCGTGCTGCGCGAATGGCGAGCGCACCGCGGAATCGACTACGGCGCGCCGAGCGGGACGCGGGTGAAAGCCACCGGTGACGGCATCGTGGAAATCGCCGGCAGGCAGGGAGGTTACGGCAACCTCGTCGTCCTCCGTCACCAGACCCAGTACTCGACCTGGTACGGTCACCTCTCCTCGTTGGCCAAAGGAATGCACAAAGGCGTGCGCGTCAGGCAGGGAGACGTCATCGGTTTCGTCGGCGCGACCGGCCTCGCCACGGGTCCGCACCTGCACTACGAGTTCCGCATCAACAACGTGCATCAGGATCCGCTGCGCGTGGTGATGCCCTCGGCGCCCCCCATCACCACCGAACAACGGGCTGCATTCGAGAGGGAGGTTGGTCCGTTGACGCAGCGGCTCAAGCTGCTGCGCGGCACCAATCTCTCCCGCCTGGACTAAGCGGCGAGCAATG
>CAZQJF010000006.1:12633-16837 GCA_964593735.1 uncultured Streptomycetaceae bacterium
AGCGGCGAGCAATGAGCCCTGGGCAGCCCCGCGCGGCCGTCAAATTGCTCGCCGCTCACCGGTAAAGCAGCACCGATTCCCGTTCCTCGCGCCATGCCTGCTCGTCGGGAGTGGCGAGCGCGTCGAGATCGGCTGCGGCGGCGGCGGGATCATCCACCCACTCGCGTAGCAGCTCGCTGCCGTTGATAACATCGATGGCCAGACGGTCGTATTCGTACTCGTAGGGGAACTTGCGCCACAACTCGTAGTCCGGATGCAGCGTCCGCAGGGCCTTGAAGGCGAGCGCGAGCAGCCGCCAGGGGCGAAAAGCGCCGTGGTCGTAGGCCGCGTCATCGACGTGGATCTGAAGCCCCGCGCACCGCTTGCCGCCGTGCTTGTGGAATGAGGGCTCGAACCAGCAAGCTCGCAGGCTGCAACCGGGCATCCACTGCGGGGCGATGTATGCCATCGCCGAGAGCAGCGCGCGCGGGTCGACGTCCGGCGCCCCGAGCAGTTCCAGCGGCCGCGTCGTGCCCCTGCCCTCCGACAGCGTGGTCCCTTCCAGCATCACCGTCCCGCCGTAGCAGCGCGCCATCCACGGACTGGATGCGTTGGGGCTGGGATTCACCCATGCGCGCTCCCCGAGAGGCCAACCGTAACCCGGCGCGCCGCAGGGCTGCCAGCCCTCCATCGTCACCACCTCGCATTCCACATCCAGGCGCAGCGTGTGCACGAACCACTTCGCAAGCTCTCCGAGGGTGAGACCGTGTCGCATCGGCAGCGGCCCGGCGCCGACGAAGCTTTCCCACCCGGTGCGCAGCTTCAGCCCCTCGATCGGGCGGCCCGCAGGGTTGGGCCGGTCGAGCACCCAAACCGTCTTACCGCGCTCCGCGGCCGCTTCGAGAACATAGCGCAGTGTCGTGACAAAGGTGTAGATCCTGCAGCCCAGGTCCTGCAGGTCGACCAGCAGAACGTCGAAGCTGTCCATCATCTGCGCCGTGGGACGGCGGACCTTGCCATACAGGCTGAACACCGGGATGCCATGCGCCGGGTCGGTGAAGTCCGGCGACTCGACCATGTTGTCCTGCTTGTCGCCGAGCAGCCCGTGCTGAGGTCCGAAAGCCGCAGCCAGGCCGATGTCATCGAGCGCCGCGAGCGCATCGAGCGAGTGCACCAGATCGCGCGTCACCGATGCCGGGTGCGCGAGCAACGCCACGCGCCGGCCCGCCAGCGGTTTTCGCAGCCGCGGATCCTCCAGCAGGCGGTCGATCCCGAACTTCATACGCGCACATCGATGCTGCGTACCGCGCCGACTGGACTCTCAGGATGGCACGTGAGGGCGGCCGCGTGTACCGGGCGGGACGGCATCGGCCGAAAGCCTATCAGATGGCAAACAAAAAAGGCGGCAAGGCCGCCTTTTGCGCTTTCCTGCGAGTCAGAGCTAAGCCGAGAAGGAAGACCCGCAGCCGCAGGTAGAAGTCGCGTTCGGGTTCTTGATCACGAACTGCGCGCCTTCGACGTTTTCCTGGTAGTCGATCTCCGCGCCCGTCAGGTACTGCAGGCTCATCGGATCGATCAGCAAGGTCACGCCGTCGCGCTGCATCGCGGTGTCGTCTTCGTTGGTCGCTTCATCGAAAGTGAAGCCGTACTGGAATCCGGAGCAGCCGCCGCCGGTGACGAATACCCGCAACTTGAGCTCGGCGTTGCCTTCCTCGTCTATCAGCTGCTTCACCTTGGCCGCTGCGGCCTGGGTGAAGACCAGAGGATCGGGCATTACGGGCATCATTTCGGTTACCGCGTTCATTTCAAACTCCTGAAAACGAATCAACCTGCACCGTCATTCCACGGCGGCGGGCTTGAACTGCACTACCTTGTCCGACTTGCTGTCGTTCTGATGCACGAGCCTGCCCTGCAGCACCGCGCCCAACTGTATCTCCATCGTCTTGTAGTATACATCACCTGTGACATTCGCCTTCGGCAGCAGTTCAACATACTCCGCAGCGTGCACCGGGCCGACCACCGTGCCGTTGATTACGACGTGCGACACCCGGATCTCGCCCTCGATCTGGGCTTCCTCGGAGAGGACGAGGGTGCCGGCCTTGCCTTCGGCCGCCACGACGCTGCCGCGCACGTGCCCGTCCACCCTCAGTCCGCCGGTGAAGGTGATGTTCCCCTCGATGGTCGTGCCGGCGCCGATCAGACAGTCTATGCGGTTCTGCGGCTTGTTGTTGCCCTTGTTTCCGAACATCGCGCTCCCTCCCTTGGTAACCCGTGATACCCCTCAGGAAACATTCACCATTTGCGTCAGTTTAGGCGTACTTGCGCCGTTTTCAAAGACCCGGACCTGCATGCTTCTGACCACCGCTCCGGGGGCCACCTTGAAGGTGCCTTCGACGCGCTGGAAGAACTTGAAGCTGAGCTGATACTCCTGCGCGTTGCGGTTGTCTTCCGGCGGCAGCATGACCACGAACTTGCGGTCGCTCTGCTCCACGTTCAGCACGAATTCCACGTTGCCCTGGAATTCCTTCACGCGTTGCCCGGTCTGCACCAGCAGCAGCCGGTAGCGATACTCGCCGGGCACGGTCTCCGGCTGGACGCGAAAGCGGTTGATGCTGACCGCCGCCGCTTCCTTGGTTCCCGCCGGCATCAGCGACTGGAAGAACGCGAGGTCTTCCCTGATCGTGGCGTTCTCGTCGGAGAGCGATCTCAGCTGCCTGGAAATATCGGTGTAGGTCGCGCGCTCTATCTGCAGTTGCCGCTCGGCCGCCGCGACTTTCGAGCGCAGTTCCGAGAGCTCCGCGTCTCGCTGCTTTATCTCCTCGTTCAAGCGGGCAACCGCGCGCGCGGCCTCGCTCTGGCGGAATCCCGCGAATTCCATTCCGAAATCATAGGTCGCCCATCCCACCGCGACCACCAGCGCGCCGATCACCACGACGCCCAGCCACCGCCAGTACCACGGCACGTGCGCGCGCACGGACATCCGCGGGGCCGAGATGCCGAACTTGCGTTTCAGCGTGCGCAGGAATTGAGCCATGTCACGAACTGACCTGAGCCGCAGACAAACGCCGATGAAAGCCGAAACCTATGAGCCACAGATAAACACAGATGAACACAGATAACACCACGGGCAGAACCAGAGCAGAATCCCGCAAGCTGGCGTTTTCTTGGCGGGTTTCCATCCGTGTTTATCTGTGTGTATCTGTGGCTGAATCTAGGGCACGAGCGCGATCTGCTCGAGCCCGGTGGTTTCCGGAAATCCGAACATGATGTTCATGTTCTGCACCGCCTGGCCCGACGCGCCCTTCACCAGGTTGTCGATCACCGACAGCACGACGACCGTGTCGCCGCCATCCGGCCGGTGCAGGGCAATCCGGCAGGTATTTGCGCCGCGCACCGAGCGCGTGTCGGGATGGCTGCCGGGCGGCATGACGTCGACGAAAGGCTCCTTCGCATACCGCTTCTCGTAGAGCGCCTGCACGTCGGCCTTCCCCGTCATGCGCGCATAGAGCGTCGCGTGGATGCCGCGGATCATCGGCACGAGGTGCGGCACGAAGACGAGATTCACCGCGCGGCCGGCCGCCTGTGCGAGCCCTTGCGCGATTTCGGGATGGTGGCGGTGGCCGGACACGCCGTATGCTCTGAAGTTGTCCGAGGCTTCCGCGAGCAGCGTGTGGACTTCCGCCCTGCGCCCTGCGCCGGAGACGCCGGATTTGGCGTCCGCGATCAACGGGTCGAGGTCAACGATGCCGGCCTCGACGAGCGGCAGGAAACCCAACTGCACCGAGGTCGGGTAGCAGCCGGGATTGGCGACCACGCGCGCCTCCCGGATCCGCTCGCGGTTCACTTCGGGCAGCCCGTACACGGCCTCGCCCACCAGCTCCGGGCAGGCGTGCTTTTTCCCGTACCACCGCTCCCAGAGCGGCACGTCCTTGATGCGAAAATCGGCGGCGATGTCGATGACGCGCACTCCCGCATCGACCAGACCGCGCGCCTGTTCCATCGCCACGCCGTTTGGCGTCGCGAAGAACACGAGATCGCAGCGATCGAGCCCGGCCTTGGCCGGGTCGATGAACTTGAGCGCGACCCTGCCACGCAGGTTGGGAAACACCTCGGCCACGCCCGTGCCGGCTTCCTGGCGCGAGGTGATGCAGACGAGTTCGCAGTTCGGGTGCTGGGCCAGCAGCCGCAGCAGTTCGACGCCGGTGTAACCGGTGCCGCCGACGAT
>CAZQJF010000006.1:16937-18239 GCA_964593735.1 uncultured Streptomycetaceae bacterium
CGGCTCCAGAGACGGCAAAGCCGCCCGCAGGCGGCCTGGCTGCGGATATTCCCGGTTCGCTTATCGTTTCGAGAACTGGTGGCGGCGGCGCGCCTTGTGCAATCCGACCTTCTTGCGCTCGACTTCGCGCGCGTCGCGCGTGACCAATCCCGCCTTCTTCAGGACGGGTTTCAGCGAGGCATCGTGCTCGATCAAAGCGCGGGTGATGCCGTGGCGCACCGCGCCCGCCTGGCCCGACTCACCGCCGCCATCCACGTTGACCTTGATGTCGAAGCTGGTGAGCATATTGGTGAGCGCGAGCGGCTGCCGCACTATCATGCGCCCTGTCTCGCGCGAGAAAAATTCGTCCACGGGCCTGCCGTTGACCGTGATCGTGCCCGTTCCGGGCTTCATGTATACCCGGGCCACGGCGCTCTTGCGCCGGCCGGTGCCGTAGTCTTGATGCACCCTCGGTTGCATGGCCATGGCTAACGGATCTCCAGGTTCTTGGGCAGTTGCGCCGCATGCGGATGGCTCGCCCCGGCATAAATCTTCATTTTCTTCAGCATCGCGTAGCCCAGCGGGCCCTTTGGCAGCATGCCTTTGACCGCGAGCCTGAGCACGCGGTCGGGGTGCCGCGCTTGCAGCTTGGCGAAGTTGGTGCTGTAGAGGCCGCCGGGGTACCCGCTGTGACGGTAGTAGATCTTGTTCTGCGCTTTTCTGCCCGTCACGCGCAATTTCTCGACGTTGACCACCACGATATAATCGCCGGTGTCGATATGCGGGGTGAATTCGGGCTTGTGCTTGCCGCGCAGGCGGTGCGCGAGCCCGGCGGCAAGCCTGCCCAGCACCTGATCGGCGGCATCCACGACGTACCAATCCTGCGTAACGTCGCCCGGTTTTGCGGAGTAAGTCTTCATGGCGCGGGTCTTCGCGAAAAGGCCGAATTCTATTGTGAATCAGACGCCTGTGTCAATCCGAAAAACGCTGCGCGCTTTTCGGATGTGAAGATCAATTGAACGATGGAATGGCTGATCACCAATGCGCTCGCGGCGCTGCTGATGCCCCCGGGCATACTGGTGGTCGCACTGCTCGCCGCTGTCTTACTGCAGTGGCGCAGACCCCGGCTGGCGCGCGGGCTCGTCCTGACAGCGTTGATCGCGCTATATGGCCTGTCGATTCCCTTCCTGGCCAGCCACCTGCTGCGATTGCTGGAGCCGGAGCCGCGCGATCCCGGGGCCGACAAGAGCGGGCAGGCCATCGTGGTGCTGGGGGGCGGCATGATCCCAGCCGCACCGGAGTACGCGGCCGATACCGTCAATT
>CAZQJF010000007.1:0-17438 GCA_964593735.1 uncultured Streptomycetaceae bacterium
TTCGATGTCGAGGTCGATCAGCTTCTGACCGTCGACGATGGCGACGCGCAGCTCTTCCGCCTGCGTCGCGTTGAACAACATGCGTTTCATTGTTATGTTCTCCCGCGCTCATACACGGGATGGAGCATACCTGCAGGCCTGCGAGTCACGCAGGGGGCGCCGACTGTTTCAGTCGATTGGCATCAGCATGTGGGATATGAAGTATCCGGATGTCGTGCGGTTCGCCGGGAGAACCCGCGCGGTGCGCGGATTCACAGGGATCGTTTGCGGTGTTGTGAGCGCGTAATTCGTCTAGTATCGCTACTTCCGGATGGTGAGCGACGTTGACCATTCATCTGAAGCGGATCGCAACCGGCGCCACTGCTCCATTCGTGATGGAGCCGGACTCATGCAGACCGCGTCTCGCACTTTTCGAGCCTGCGTGTCCCCGCCTTTGCAGGGGCCACGTGCTGCGTGGCGGTCACGGAATCGCTGAACGACCTGGGTTGTGCGACCGGTAAACTCGCCGTGCTGGGAATAGTATAGACAAATGAAAGAGTTAAGTAAAGATTCGGCGACCTGGCATGAGGTGGGACCGGACTCGGCGGGTCAGCGTATCGACAACTACCTGACCAAGCGGCTGAAAGGCGTGCCCAAGAGCCACATCTACCGCATCCTCCGCAGCGGCGAAGTCAGGGTCAACAGCCGTCGTATCGGGCCGGACTACCGGGTGCAGGAGGGGGACCGTTTGCGCCTGCCGCCGGTGCGAACGGCGCGACCCCGTGACGCGGCACCGGCGCCGGTGCCGCCGTGGCACCCGGCGATCATTCATGAAGACGAGGTGCTTCTCGCGATCGACAAGCCGGCAGGCATTGCCGTCCACGGCGGGAGCGGGGTGAGTCACGGCATCGTGGAGCGGCTGCGCGCGGGGCGGCCGCAAGCGCCGTTTCTCGAGCTTGCGCACCGGCTCGACCGGGAAACCTCCGGGGTGCTGATGCTGGCGAAGCGGCGCTCCGCGTTACTGGCGCTGCACCGGCAATTGCGCGAAGGATTGGTGCAGAAGCTGTACCTCGCTCTGGTAAAGGGGCGATGGCGCGACGCGAAGCGCAACGTCAAGCTGCCGCTCGACAACTACTTCCTCAAGTCCGGCGAGCGCAGGGTGGGCGTGAGCGGGGACGGCACGCCCGCGCACACCGTGTTTCGCTTGCAACGCGCGTGGCAGGGATACAGCCTCCTCGAAGCCGAACTGAAGACCGGCCGCACCCACCAGATACGGGTCCATCTCGCTCACCTGGGTTTTCCGGTCGCCGGCGACGACAAGTACGGCGACTTTGCGCTCAATAAAGTCCTCGCCCGCCAGGGACTGAAGCGCATGTTCCTGCATGCGTCGAGGGCGGTTATCGAGCACCCTCAATCCGGAGCGAGTCTCACGCTCGAAGCCCCGCTGCCCGAAGAATTGCAGTCCTTCGTTGCCGCGCTCGATGCCGAAAAAGCGCAACGATAGATGGGCTCGCGACGCTTTGACCTGCTGGTATTCGACTGGGACGGCACGCTGATGGATTCGGCGGCCGCCATCGTCGCCTCACTGCAGGCGGCGTGCGGCGATCTCGGATTGCCGGTGCCGGCGGAGGAACAGGCGCGTTACATCATCGGCCTGGGGTTGAACGATGCCCTGTCTCACGTACTCCCCGGTGTGAACGCTGCGCATTACCCGCGGGTGGCCGAGCGCTACCGGCATCATTTTCTCCTGCGGGATGGCGGCACTACCTTGTTTCCCGGCATCGCGGACGTGATCATCGGTCTGCATGAGACGGGATTTCAGCTTGCGGTCGCCACCGGCAAGAGCCGCCGCGGCCTGGCGCGTGCGCTCGCTGCTACCGGGCTCGAGCCATATTTTCATGCAACACGGTGCGCCGACGAGGGATACTCCAAGCCCCATCCGGGCATGTTGCAGGCGTTGATGGCAGCAATCGGGGCTACCAGCGATCGGACGCTGATGATCGGGGATACCTCGCATGACCTGGAAATGGCGCGGGCGGCGGGCACGGCGAGCCTCGGCGTGAGCTACGGCGCGCACACGGCAGCCGCACTAATCGAGTGCGGACCTCTCGGTTGCGTCCACAGCGTCGAGGAACTGCGGAACTGGCTCGACGAGCACGTAAGGAATGTGCCGGAACCAAGTCCCACACATTCCTGATAAGTCGAATCGGCTATACTTTATTTCCCCTCGCAACGCCGACGTTTGCGCGTCCAGCGATGAGCATCGGCGACGAACAACTTTCTGAGAACGGATAGCGCCATGGCTGAGCCAAATTCCGGCGATCCCGGGACCCACTGGGAACGCCAAACCATCGAAAAGGTCGCGTTGGCCGCGATTCACGAACAACGGCGCGCACGCCGCTGGGGCGTTTTTTTCAAGGTGCTGCTGTTCGTTTACCTGTTCGCCCTGCTGTTCATCGGCATGGGCTGGTTCGGGAAGAAAGACGTAACAAGCGAAAAACATACCGCGCTGGTAGAGGTGCGCGGCGTGATCGCGCACGACAGTCCGGCGAGCGCGGACACCGTCACCACCGGCCTGCAGGACGCGTTCAAGGACAAGCGCACGCAGGGCGTGATCCTGCGCATCAACAGCCCGGGCGGCAGCCCGGTGCAGGCGGGCTATATCAACGACGAAATACGCCGTCTGCGGACGAAGTATCCCAAGATCCCGCTCTACGCCGTGGTCGAGGACATCTGCGCTTCGGGCGGCTATTACATCGCGGTGGCGGCGGACCGGATTTACGTGGACAAGGCGAGCATCATCGGCTCGATCGGCGTGCTGATGGACGGATTCGGCTTCACCGGAACGATGGACAAGCTGGGCGTGGAGCGCAGGCTGCTCGCGGCCGGGGAGAACAAGGGCTTCCTCGACCCGTTCTCGCCGATACAGGAGTCCCACAAGGAGCATGCGCAGCAGATGCTCGGCCAGATACACCAGCAGTTCATCACCGTGGTGCGCGAAGGACGCGGTAAGCGGCTCAAGGAGACGCCCGACATGTTCTCGGGGCTGTTGTGGGTGGGGCAGAAGAGCATCGATCTCGGACTCGCGGATGCCTATGGCAGCGTTGAGTACGTCGCGCGCGAGGTGATCCAGGCCGAGGACATCGTCGACTTCACGCCGCGCGAGAACGTCGCGGAACGTCTCGCGAAGAAATTCGGAGCGGCGATGGGTGACTCCCTCGCGCGCTTCGGCGTATCGGGCGGGATGACCATCCGCTGAGGATTTCGTCTTGCGACGAAATCCTTGATGGGACAACACTGGTTCCTGCCGGGACGCAACCGGCGCGGTAGAGTCTACGTACTTTCCCCCGACAGATATCCGTTTGGTCCGTACGCACGTCCTGATCGCCCGCAGGCCGGCCAGGACCTACTTTGGCAAGCGCCAGATCATGAATACCGTAGGCCGCCGGTCGAGATCCGGCGGCTTGGTTTTCCATTCGGCCACCGCGCGGGTGGCAATCGATTCACCGGGAAGCGTGAGATCGGTCGCGATGCATAGCAAGGTGTCGCCACGGCAGGTCTCGAGCATGGTCTGCAGCATGGCGCCGTTGCGGTACGGTGTCTCGATGAAGATCTGTGCGGAGCCGGTCCGCGCGGCGCCTTCCTCGAGTTCACGCAGCCTGCGTGCGCGCTCCGCGCGTTCGACCGGAAGATAGCCGTGAAAGGCGAATTGCTGTCCGTTCAGACCGCAGGCCATCAGCGCGAGCAGTATCGCGGACGGGCCGATCAAAGGAACTACCCGCACACCGTGGGTGTGTGCCAGCCGTATGAACTCCGCGCCGGGATCGGCCACCGCGGGACAGCCCGCCTCGGACATCAGTCCGCAGTCCTCGCCCTCCAGCAGAGGGGCGATCAGCACGGAAAATTCCGTCCGGGGAGTGTGTTCGTCCAGCGTCGCTATCGCGGCTTCGCGCAGGGGCCGCGGATAGCCGGCCGACTTGAGAAAGCGCCGCGCCGATTTCGGATTCTCGGCGATGAAGCGGCGCAAGCCGCACACCACGGTCAGCGTCGCATGCGGCAATACCGTTCGCGCATCGGTTTCTCCGAGGTTGACCGGGATCAGGTAAAGCTTGCCCTCCGGAGTTCGTTCTGCCACTCCGACACGCTCCTCAGGCCATCCTGCCAATTTCGCCTGCAAATTCGATCACTGCTACACCTTCGTTCCTGAGCATGGTGATGAGTTGCACGAGCGGCAGCCCGATGAGGGCGCTCGGGTCATCGCCGACGATCCGCTCCACCAGGGCTATCCCCAATCCTTCGATCTTGGCGCTCCCTGCGCAATCGTACGGCTGCTCGAGCTCCAGGTAACGCTGGATCTCGCGGTCGCCATAGTCGCGAAAGCGCACCGTCGTCGGCACGTTGGAGACCTGGAGGCCGCCGTTCTTCGTATTGAGCAGCGCAAGCGCGGTGTGGAATATGACGCTCTGACCGCGCATTTCCTTCAACTGCGCGACGGCGTTCTCGTGGCAGCCCGGCTTGCCGAGACACCTCCCGGCGAGCACGGCAACCTGGTCGCAGCCGATAACGAGAGATGCCGGGGCGCTCTCGCCCACCCTGCGTGCTTTCGCCGCCGCCAGGCGCAAAGCCGTGCTGGGTGCGTCTTCACCCGGCAGCACGGATTCATCCACCGCCGGCGATCGCGCCTCGAACGGCAGGCGTAACCGCTCGAGCAATGCGCGCCGGTAGCGGGAACTGGAAGCCAGGATCAGACGGGGAGTATCCAGGGCCGGCAACGTTTCAAGAGTCGGTAACATTCTGCGGGGATACTGTTGTGACCCGGGCTATTTCGATCATGCGGAAACAACCTCTAAGTCTCTGCCGGATTTGAGGTTTTGACGAATTTTTCTTTGACAGGGCAGCGCAGGCATACTATCATCCGCGCCTATGTCTGCACAGGCTGTCATCGATAGTCTGGAATTTGCGCGGGCTGGACAGAACTTGCGCGGCAGCTTGCCGGTAACCGGCCTGGCGCGTCTGCGGGACAGCCTCTACGACACGCTCGGTCTGGTCTATTTCGTGGTGCAGGGCGGGCTCGATGCCCGGCACCGGCCGATCCTGGGCCTCGAGGTAAGCGGCGTGCTGCATCTGAGGTGCCAGCGCTGCCTGGGAAACTTGGACCACCCGCTGCGGATCGGTAGTACCTTGCTGCTGGCGAGTCCGTCCGAAGCTGCTTCCGGGGCGCTGGACGACGAAGAGGGCGAGTGGATCGAACCAGGCGCGCAACTGGACATCGCCGCCTTGGTGGAAGACGAGATCATATTGGGGCTTCCGTACTCGCCGCGTCATGCCGACGGGCTGTGCGGTCCTGGCAGGGATTTATCGCATACCGGCGAGCAACACACGGCGTTTACGACGCTCGCAGCGCTGAAGCGGGATCTGAACTAGAGGCCCAACAGGCCGTATCATGAACGAGCAATAACGAGCAATAACGAGCAATGCGGCCCCCCAATGGAGGGGAGCCTCAGTGAACCTCAGTAAACATGAGGGGGGAGTATCCCCTCATTTTGTCAGGTAAGGAGCGTGACATGGCAGTTCCACAGAACCGGAAGTCGCCGTCGAAGCGCGGTATGCACCGTTCTCACGACGCACTCTCGAATCAACCGCTGGCAATCGAGCCGACCACCGGGGAAACACACCTGAGGCACCACATCAGCCCCACGGGTTACTATCGCGGCAAGAAGGTGATCAAGACCAAGGGCGAATAGCCGCGTGCATCCTGGCGCGTGCGGTGCCGGCGCATCCCAGCAGATACACGACGGGCGCCGGGGGGGAGGTTGCGCATGAACGTTACGGTTGCCGTCGATTGCATGGGCGGCGATCACGGCGTGCACGTGACGGTGCCGGCGGGGCTCGCCAGCGTGCAGCGTGATCCTGGCGTTTCGTGCATCCTCGTCGGCCGGCGCGAAGCGATCGAGGGCGAACTCGCGCACCTGCACGCGGCGCCCGGCCCGCGACTGAGAATCCAGCACGCGGCCGAGGTAGTCGAAATGGACGAGGCCCCCGCGTCGGCGTTGCGCGGCAAGAAGGACTCCTCGATGCGGGTCGCGGTCGACCTCGTGAAGGAGGGAGCCGCCGCGGCGTGCGTGAGTGCAGGCAATACCGGCGCCCTGATGGCGATCTCGCGCTTCGTGTTGAAGATGCTTCCCGGCATCGACCGCCCGGCGATCGCAACCATGCTTCCCACGCTGAAGGGGCACACCTACGTGCTCGATCTCGGCGCGAACGTGGATAGCGCTCCCGAGCACCTGCTTCAGTTCGGCATCATGTGTTCCGAACTCGTAAGCTCCCTGGACAAGATCGACCGCCCTACGGTGGGGCTGCTCAACGTCGGGGCGGAAGATATCAAGGGCAACGACCAGGTAAAGCTCGCGGCGGAACTCATGCGGGACAGCGGCCTGAATTTCCATGGCTACGTCGAGGGCGACGACATCTACAAGGGCACGACCGATGTGGTGGTCTGCGACGGTTTCGTCGGCAATATCGCCCTGAAGACTTCCGAAGGCCTGGCGCGGATGCTGGCGACTTACCTGCGCGAGGAGTTCGCCCGGAACTTTTACGCGAAACTCGCCGGCGTCGTCGCGCTGCCGGTCATCAACGCCTTCAAGCGGCGCGTGGACCCCCGCGCCTACAATGGCGCCACCCTGCTCGGGTTGCGCGGCATCGTCGTGAAGAGCCACGGTTCGGCCGACGCGTATGGCTTCGAGTTCGCCATGCGGCGCGCAATCGACGAAGCGCGCAGCGGAGTCCTGGCGCACATCACCGAACGCATGGCCGCCATCCACAAGAGCGCCGCGTGACGCACTACGCGAAGATCATCGGCACCGGCGGCTATCTGCCGGCCCAGGTGCTCACCAACCGCGACCTTGAAAGCAAGGTGGATACCACCGACGAGTGGATCCATACGCGTACCGGCATCCGCCAGCGCCACATCGCAGCGGACGGAGAGACGACCAGCGATCTCGCGCTGCAAGCGAGCCGCCGGGCGCTGGAAGCCGCAGAGGTCGCGCCTGCGGACATCGATCTCATCGTGGTTGCAACGACCACCCCCGACATGGTGTTTCCCGGCACGGCGTGCCTCCTGCAGGCCAAGCTTGGCAGCAGAAACTGCCCCGCGTTCGACGTGCAGGCAGTCTGCAGCGGTTTCATATACGCGCTGGCGACGGCCGACCAGTTCATGCGGTCGGGACGTTACCGTCATGCATTGGTCGTGGGGGCCGAGACCTATTCGCGTATCCTCGACTGGAAAGACCGCGCCACCTGCGTGCTGTTCGGAGATGGCGCGGGCGCCGTGGTACTCCGGCGCAGCGAGACGCCGGGCATCCTTTCGTCGCACCTGCACGCGGATGGATCCCATGCCGGTCAGTTGTGCGTCCCGGGCAGCGTTTCAGGAGGCCAGGTCAGTGGGCGGCCGCTGCTGCAGATGGACGGCGCCGCGGTATTCAAGTTCGCCGTGAAAGTGCTGGATGAAATCGTCGAGGAGGCGCTGTCGGCGAACGGGCTCAACAAGGCCGATATCGACTGGCTGATTCCGCATCAGGCCAATATCCGGATCATCCAGGCGACCGCCAGGAAGCTGGGTCTCAGCATGGAGAAGGTCGTGCTGACGGTGGACCGGCACGCGAACACGTCGGCCGCATCGATACCACTCGCGCTCGACGAGGCGGTTCGCGACGGGCGCATCCGCTCCGGCCAGCACCTTCTGATGGAGGCGGTCGGCGGGGGCTTTACGTGGGGCGCGGTACTTGCCAGATGGTAAAGTGATGAAGTTTGCATTCGTATTTCCCGGGCAGGGCTCGCAGTCAGTCGGCATGATGCAGGGATTCGCGGATTCGGCGGAAGTGCGGGGAGTATTCGTCGAGGCGTCGGACGCGCTGGGCCAGGATTTGTGGAAACTCGTCGAGCAGGGCCCCGCCGAAGAGCTCAATTCCACGGTGAATACGCAACCCGCGATGCTGACCGCCGGTTACGCGGTGTATCGCGCCTGGCGGTCCGCCGGCGGACCGGAGCCGGCGATCCTCGCCGGTCATAGCCTCGGCGAGTACACGGCGCTGGTCGCTGCCGGCGCGATAGCGTTCCGCGATGCCGTGCCTCTCGTGCGGTTTCGGGCGCAAGCCATGCAGGAAGCGGTCCCGATGGGTCAGGGTGGCATGGCGGCGATACTGGGACTGGACGACGAGGCGGTGCATGCCGCTTGTCGCGAAGCCTCGCAAGGGCAGGTCGTGGAGCCGGTCAATTTCAACGCCCCCAGCCAGGTCGTGATCGCCGGGCACCAGGCTGCGGTCGAGCGCGGCGTGGAAAGCGCGAAAACGAAAGGCGCCAAGCGCGCGATCATGCTGCCGGTGAGCGCGCCGTTCCATTCGTCTTTGCTCAAACCGGCTGCAGAGCGTCTCGCGGGTTATCTTGCGGGGATAGCTTGCGCGCCGCCGCGCATCCCGGTCATCAATAACGTGGACGTGAAAGTCGAGAACGACGTGCAACGCATCCGCGACGCGCTTTCACGCCAGGCATGCAATCCGGTGCGCTGGGTGGAAGTGATCCGCAGCCTGCATGCCGCCGGCGCCACCGATGTCGCCGAATGCGGCCCCGGCAAGGTCCTGGCCGGATTGAGCCGGCGCATCGTGAAGACGCTGAATGGCCACGCGATCGGCGATACCAAATCGCTCAATCAGGCCCTGCAGGCGTTGCGGCCATGATGCTCCAGGGAAAAGTTACCCTTGTAACCGGCGCATCGCGGGGCATCGGGAAAGCCATAGCTCTGGAACTCGCTAAAAATGGCGCGATCGTAGTGGGCACTGCCACCACGGCTGCCGGCGCGGAAACCATCAGGCAGGACCTCGCCGGAGCCGGGATCCGGGGCACCGGCGTCGCGATGAACGTCAACGACGCGTCACAGGTCGAAACGGTATTGGAGGAGATCCGGACTCAATTCGGAGATGTCGCCATACTCGTGAACAATGCCGGGATCACCCGCGACAACCTGCTGGTGCGCATGAAGGACGAGGAATGGGATGACATCATGGCGACCGACCTGAAATCGGTGTATCGACTGTCCCGGATCGTGCTCCGGGCAATGATGAAGATGCGTTACGGAAGGATCATCAACATAACCTCCGTGATCGGCTTCACCGGCAACGCGGGGCAGACCAATTATGCCGCCGCGAAAGCGGGCATCATCGGGTTTTCGAAATCCCTTGCGCGCGAAGTGGGCAGCCGCAACATCACCGTCAATTGCGTCGCGCCCGGCTTTATCGATACGGACATGACCCGTATGCTCAAGGATGAGCAGCGCGATGCGCTCGTGAAGACGGTCCCGCTGGGGCGCCTCGGCCGCGCGGAAGACGTCGCGGCGGCAGTACTGTATCTCGCTTCGCCCGGGGCCGATTACATGACAGGCTGCACACTGCACGTCAATGGCGGCATGCACATGGAGTGATTCCAAGGAAACCACGCGCCGCCATTCCCTCACCCCCAACCCCTCTCCCGCATGGCGGGCGAGGGGAGATATCAGATCGCTTCCGAGAATATGGAAGCGATCGTGTGTGATGGGCGGCATGCACATGGAGTGATCGACGCCCGGGACCGCCCGCAACCGGAGCAAGCGCGATGACCCGCTGAATTCATCTGGCTTTTTTGCCCGGCGATTCTGTTAAAATACACGGGATTTTTTAACGCCCAAAGTCCCCCGCCGCCGCCGGACTCTTTTTGATCCAACCCGCAAGCGAGTTCATCCAGTCAGAGAAAAGGGCACGTACATGGAAAACATCGAGCAACGCGTGAAAAAAATTGTTGCCGAACAATTGGGCGTCAACGAGGCAGACGTCAAGAACGAATCGTCGTTCGTGAATGACCTCGGTGCCGATTCGCTTGACACGGTTGAGCTGGTAATGGCGCTTGAGGAAGAGTTCGATACCGAGATCCCCGATGAGGAAGCGGAAAAGATCACCACAGTCCAGCAGGCAAGCGACTACATCCAGGCTCATCTGAAGTCCTGAGAGCAAGAGGTAACGAGGGGATGGCCCCTCGCTGTCGCTCTCCCCTGACCCTCCCCTACATCACGGGCCGTATTCTCCATCCTGTTACGGCCCATAAACGGATCCCGGAGCTCCATTGTCCAGGCGCAGAGTAGTCGTCACGGGACTCGGAATCGTCTGTCCCGTCGGCATCGGGGTATCTGAAACCTGGCAGAACATCGTCTCGGGAAAATCCGGAGTAGCCCGTATCAGCCGCTTCGATCCGTCCGCATACAGCGCGCAAATCGCCGGCGAGGTCAAAGGCTTCGACGCAACGAAGTACCTCTCGGCGAAGGAAGTCCGCCGTTTCGACACTTTCATCCACTATGGCCTGGCGGCCGGCATAGAGGCAATCAAGGACGCGGCCCTCGACCTCGAGAAAGAGAACCGGGAGCAGATCGGTGTCTGTATCGGCTCCGGCATCGGCGGATTGCCGCTGATCGAGGATACGCACGATGCAGTGCTCGCCGGCGGGCCGCGCAAGATCTCGCCGTTTTTCGTGCCTGGCTCCATCATCAACATGATCGCCGGCCAGCTCTCGATCATGTACGGTCTGCAAGGTCCCAACCTGGCGCTGGTTACCGCCTGCACGACCTCTAACCATTGCATCGGGGACGCGGGCCGGCTGATCGAGTACGGCGATGCGGACGTGATGGTTGCCGGCGGCGCCGAATCCACCATTTCACCGCTGGGCGTGGGCGGATTCTGCGCAGCCCGTGCCCTGTCTTTGCGCAACGACGATCCGGCGGCAGCCAGCCGCCCGTGGGACAGGGACCGCGACGGTTTCGTGCTGGGGGAGGGCGCGGGCATACTGGTGCTCGAGGAATACGAGCACGCCAGAACGCGCGGCGCGAGGATCTATTGCGAGCTGGCCGGCTACGGCATGAGCGCGGATGCGCACCACATCACTGCACCGAGCGAAGATGGGGAAGGCGCCGTACGATGCATGCGCAACGCGCTGCGCAACGCGAGCCTGAACCCTGACCAGGTCGACTACATCAATGCGCACGGCACCTCCACGCCGTTGGGCGACGTCGCCGAGACGGTCGCGATAAAGCGTTGCTTCGGCGATCACGCGAAACGCCTTGCGGTCAGCTCGACCAAATCGATGACCGGGCATCTCCTTGGTGCAGCGGGCGGTATCGAAGCGGTTTTCTCGGCCCGTGCGCTGCACGACCAGATTGCGCCTCCGACCATCAACCTGATCAACCAGGATCCGCAGTGCGACCTGGATTACGTGCCGAATACCGCGCGGGGCATGCCGATCAATGTTGCGCTGTCGAACTCTTTCGGGTTCGGCGGGACCAACGGCAGCCTGGTCTTCCGCAAGGCTTGACACTTCCATTGGCGTGCAGCCTTGCAGCACCCGGCCGCGGATCAGGGCAGGCGTTGCAGCCGCTTGAGACTTTCGCTCGATGAAGCGCAGGAACAAACGAGGGTGGATCGCGCTTTTGGTGGGCGCGCTGCTCTCGATCGGGCTCGCGGGCGGTGCAGTCGCCTATTACGCTCTCACAGCGCTGCCGGTGGCATCGCTGCCTGCGCAGTTCAGTATCAAACCCGGCAGCACCCTTCGCAGCTCGGCTCAGCAGATGGCGGGGGCGGGCATCCTGAGCCATCCCGGGATCTTCGTAGTGCTCGCGCGTTTGCTGGGAGAGGCCGGCAATCTCAAAGCCGGGATCTATGAGATCGACGCCCCGGTTACGCCGCTGGAGCTGCTGCGCAAGATCACCGAGGGCGACTATACGCTGTCCGGTATCACGTTCGTCGAGGGCTGGACGTTCAAGCAGGTGCGCAAAGTGCTCGATGAGCACGCGGCATCGAATCACGATACACGAGGCTTGAGCGACGCAGAGATCCTTCAGCGTCTGGGTATGTCCCAGACTTCGCCCGAGGGCTGGTTTTTCCCCGACACCTATCATTTCAGCAACGGAACGAGCGACCTGAGAATACTGCGCCGCGCCCACAACCTCATGAAGTCCCATCTCGCCGCACAATGGGAAAGCCGCGCGGCGAACCTGCCGATCGCTTCTCCGTACGAAGCACTCGTGCTCGCGTCCATCATCGAGAAAGAAACCGGCAAGGCCGAGGAACGGCCGCTGATCGCGTCGGTTTTCGTGAACCGCCTGCGGCTCGGCATGAGGCTGCAAACGGACCCCACGGTCATTTACGGAATGGGGGAAGCGTTCGACGGCAACCTGCGCAGAGCCGATCTCACGACCGACACGCCGTACAATACCTACACGCGCACCGGGCTGCCGCCGACGCCGATCGCGATGCCGGGCCTTGCTTCGCTGGCTGCCGCGCTCAACCCGGCGCGTGTCGAGGCGCTGTATTTCGTGGCGAAAGGCGACGGCTCTCATCATTTCTCACGCTCGCTCGCTGAGCACGACCGCGCCGTGACAAAATACCAGCGGTCAGGACAACGCTGATGCGCGGCAGGTTTATTACGTTCGAAGGCATAGATGGGGCGGGCAAGAGCACCCAGTTGAAGTCGCTCGCCGGGTTCATACGGGGCCGCGGCATCGAGGTGCGGGTCACGCGGGAGCCTGGAGGAACGCCGCTCGGCGAGGAGGTGCGGGAATTGCTGCTCGCCCGCGATCGTCGACTGGATCCGGAGACCGAGACGCTGCTCATGTTCGCGGCGCGGCGCGAGCACGTGGAAAGAATTCTTCTGCCGGCGCTGACGGCGGGCGAGTGGGTCTTGTGCGACCGATTTACGGACGCGACCTACGCCTACCAGTCAGGCGGCAGCGGTGTCGCGTGGGACAAGATCGTCCCCCTCGAGCAGTGGGTTCACCGGAAATTGCAGCCTGATCTGACCCTGCTGCTGGACGTCGCTCCCGAAATCGGTCGCCGGCGGGCGGACGAAGACCGGGCTGCGGACCGCTTCGAACGCGAAAAACAGGAATACTTTCTGCGGGTGAGGGACGCCTATCTCCGCCGGGCGCGCGAGTGTCCCGGCCGGATCCGGGTCATCGACGCGAGCGGGAGTGTTGCAGTTGTTCGCAAGGCAGTCGAGGATGAAGTTTCGAAGGCCTTGTTTGCAGATTGACCGGACGCGATAGCATCATGGCACTACCGTGGCACCGTACTCAGCTTGACGGGTTGCTGGCGCGCCGGGACCGGCTCCCGCACGCGATGCTCGTTCGGGGGCCCGGGGGCATCGGCAAACTCGCGTTTGCAACGGCACTCGCTCGAGCGCTGATTTGCGAGCGGCCGGTAGCGAGCGGCGAAGGGTGTGGCGCCTGCCCCTCCTGCATGTGGCTCGGGCAGGGCACCCATCCGGATTTTCGGCTGGTCGAACCGGAAAAACCAAACGAAACGGCAGAGCCCGGGGAAGGGAAGGAAAAGAGGGCGAGCTTGCAGATCAACGTGGAGCAGGTGCGCGAACTCGAGCAGTTCCTGCATCTATCGACCCATCGCGGGAAGGCGCGCGTGGTCCTGATCCATCCGGCCGAAGCCCTGAACGTGAACGCTGCGAACGCGCTGCTGAAGAATCTCGAGGAGCCTCCGCCACAGACTTTTTTCCTGCTGGTTGCTCATCGCTGGCATCACCTGCTGCCCACGATCAGGAGCCGCTGTCAGGACATTGCCTTGCCGCTGCCCGATGCCGGGATTGCGCTCGATTGGCTGAAGGCGGAGGGTCTGGCCCAGCCGGAACTGGCTCTCGCGAATGCCGGCGGCGCGCCGCTACTCGCAACGAAGCTCAATGAGGATTATTGGGGCGTGCGGGAGCGCATGTTGAACCTCATGGGCGGGGGACGTTTTGACCCTCTGGCAGCGGCGGAAGCGCTGCGTGACGCAGCCCCCGCCGTGATCGTCGCGCTGCTGCAACGATGGTCCTTTGATCTCGCAATGCAGAATGCGGGGGGCAAGGTGCGTTATAACCCCGACCACGCGGTCGCGGTGGCGAAGCTGGCTCCGCGTCTCGACACGCTCGAGACACTGCGATTCCAGCGCAGGATGGTGCGTCTGCAGCGCGTAGTGCATCATCCCTTGAATGCGCGCCTGTTTCTGGAAGATCTATTTCTCGCCTACGCCCAGTTGCTGCGTGCCGGCGATGTCACGCACAGTGCGCAGGCGCGCCAGCTATAGCAGACATGCTGGTCGATTCTCACTGCCATCTGGATTTCCCCGAACTCGCGGGCGACATCGATGCCGTTCTAGCGCTCATGCGCGAAAATGGCGTGACCCATGCGCTGTGCATCAGCGTAACCCTGCAGGATTTCCCGGGGGTGAGGGCGCTTGCCGAAGCGTATCCCCAGTTCTACGCGACCGTCGGCGTGCATCCGGACTATCCGGACGTGCCCGAGCCCGGGGTGGACGAACTGGTGGAGCTGGCCCGCCACCCCAGAGTCCTCGGCATCGGGGAGACCGGCCTCGACTACCTGCGCATCAAAGACGATTGCGAATGGCAGCGTGAGCGCTTCCGCAACCATATCCGGGCGGCGCGCCGCTGCGGAAAGCCGCTCATAGTCCATATGCGCGAAGCGGCGCCGGACACGCTGCGCATCATGCGTGAGGAACGCGCGGACGAGGTCGGCGGGGTGATGCACTGCTTCACCGAAACCTGGGAGGTGGCGAAGGCGGCGATGGACCTGGGGTTTCATATCTCGTTTTCCGGGATCGTCACCTTCAAGAACGCCCGGTCGTTGAAAGAGGTGGCCCGCCAGGTGCCGCTGGAACGCATGCTGATCGAGACGGACTCTCCGTATCTCGCGCCGGTGCCGTACCGCGGCAAAACCAACCAGCCCGGATTTGTCAAACACGTGGCTGATGAGATCGCCCGCTTACACGGGGTTGCTCCCGGGCTCGTTGGGGAAAAGACGAGTAGGAATTTCTTCCGTTTATTCAAAGTTAAGGAGATGGATGTTGATGTTAAGTCTTAAAACATGGATCGCCTGTGTCCTGCTGCTTTTCGCCTGTGCGACGGCGGGGGCTGGGGTCTACGAGGACATGATCCAGGCGATAGATCTCGATGACGAGCGGTGGGTCTCGAACCTGCTCAAGAAAGGCGTGGAAGTCGATACGGTCGCCCCTAACGGGGACACGCTGCTGATGCTCGCGGTAAAGGCAGGCAAGCCAGCCATGATCAAGACGTTGCTCGCGGCGCGCCCCAAGGTCAACGCGCGCAATGCGGATGGGGAAACTGCCCTCATGCTGGCAGCAATCCACGGCAATATTGAGGCTGTCCGGCAACTACTCGCGAACGGCGCCGAGGCGAACCACAGCGGCTGGACGCCCCTCATGTATGCTGCCGCGCGTAACCGGCTGGATATTGCCCGCGTCCTGGTCAAGCACGGTGCCGACCCCAATGCCCAGTCGGATAGCGGGATCACGGCCTTGATGATGGCGGCCCGCGAGGGGCACCTGGCGGTGGTGTTATTCCTGCTGGAACAGGGAGCCGACCTCGCTCGCAAGAACGAGGATGGGCTTACCGCCCTCCAACTGGCGCAAGATCGTGGGTGGCGCGAGATCCGCGAGATGCTGATCAGAGCCGGTGCCACGGAATAAGCAGGATCGATGACGATCGCTCCCAGGTGAGAACGCCCCGAGTCCATTGGAAGGTCTCGGCCATGCGCCTGGTCCTGAAGTGCGTATAATGTATATTATGTCAAATACGATTGGGTACTGGAATGCCGATAAAAGGAATGCTGCCTCGCCCCTAACCCAGCGCACCCGGCCCGTCCAACACAGTCGAGGCGAAGGCTTTTCTGCGTGACGAGCTGAACACTCCCCACGTATTCAACTATTAGTGAACCTCTTGAGCCTGCTCGGCCGGCTGTTTCCTACGGTCCAGCCGGCCGGGCGCTCGTCCCGGGTGTTTCGCCCGGGCCGGTTTCCCCACCCATTTCAACGCGGTTCCGGCCCGTTTGCTTCGCCCGGTAGAGGGCTACGTCCGCAGCCGCCAGCAACCCCTCGGTGTTAGCCGCATGATCCGGGAACATCGACACCCCGATGGATAGCGTGACCGGGCCGATCTGCTGGCCATCGTGGACGATGTCCTGATTGCTTACCCCGCCGCGAAACGTCTCTGCCCGTTGCAGGATGGCGTCGCGGGACGCCGTTGCCTGCACCAGAACGAACTCCTCACCCCCGTAGCGGCACAGTATGTCCTGCCCCCGGATCAGGGACAGCATGTACTTCGCCACGGTGCGCAGTACTGCGTCCCCTGCCGCATGGCCGAAGGTGTCATTGCAGCGCTTGAAGTGATCGATGTCTATCATCATGATGCCAAGGCGCTCTCCTCCCCGCCTCGCCCGGTGCAGTTCGCGCTCGAACGAGTCCATCAGGTGCCGGCGGTTATAAAGACCGGTCAGCGGATCGCGCATGGCCTGCTCGTGCAGGCGGCGGTTCGCCTGCGTCAGCTCTTCTTCCGCCAACAGTCGCTTCGAGACTTCCTGCGCGAGGGCGGCCCTTGCGGTTTCGAGCTGCGCCGTGGATTCCGCGGCACGCTGGTCGAGCTTCCTCGCCGATTCCTCCAGCTGGACGACGTGCCGGCGCAGGCTTTCGGAAATCGATCCCAGGTAGTTGTCGATCGGGGATTGTTTTTCCGGGTGCCGAACCTCGATCGGCGCGCGCGGTTCCGAAAGGGCGGTGGTGACGGCGAGTATGGCTTCCTGCGGCTCGACGGGCTTGGCGATGACCTGTGACACGCCGCAGGACTGCGCCAGCCGCCGTGTTTCGTCCATCAGGTATCGCGGGGCGCTGAGTATGAACCGCGTGTGCGGAAAGTCGACGCCCGCGCGCGGATGCAGGGCGAAGGGAAACCCGTTCATCGCGGCCATCAGGACGTCGGTGATCACGATGTCCGGCCGCTCGGCGCGCAGGATTTCCGCCGCCTCGGCGGAGTCCGCGGTTTCGAACAGGCGATGGTCCTGCTGCCGCAACAGCGCGGACAGGATTGCGCGATTCGCATCGCGCTCATCAACTACGAGTATCGTCGCCATAACGTGAATCGGCTCAGTTAAACGCCGAGATTCCCGTCTGGGCACGCCCGAGCAGCAGCGCGTGTATGTCGTGCGTGCCTTCCAGCGTATTGACCGTCTCGAGATTGAGAAGGTGCCGTATGACATGAAATTCATCCGATATGCCGTTGCCGCCCAGCATGTCGCGCGCCGTGCGGGCTATATCCAGGGATTTGCCGGTCGAGTTCCGCTTGAGCAGCGAAACCATCTCCGGGGTGGCTTTCCCCTGGTCGCGCATGCGGGACAGGTGCAGACATGCGAGCAGCCCGAGCGTGATTTCGGTCTGCATGTCTGCGAGCTTCTTCTGCACCAGCTGGTTCGCAGCCAGCGGCCGGCCGAACTGCTTGCGGTCCAGCGCGTACTGGCGCGCGGTGTGCCAGCAGAATTCTGCGCTGCCCAGGGCTCCCCAGCAAATACCGAAGCGCGCATTGTTGAGGCAGCC